>CAYPUH010000138.1:258-11487 GCA_964413725.1 uncultured Cytophagia bacterium | reverse complement strand
CAAACCCCAAACAAGGAGGTAACTATGTTATCAGCGATCAAAAAATGGAGCGGTCTGCTTGGTGTCTCCGTGATCGCCATAAGCGTACTGCTGGTTGCCGGTTGTGGTGGCCCTTCACAACAAGCTGCCAAAACCGCCAATCTCGCGTATGTGAACTGGGCTGAAGGGATCGCCTATACCAATTTAGCCAAGGTTGTTCTCGAAGAAAAAATGGACTATGATGTTACCCTCACCCAGTCTGATCCCGGTCCGGCGTACACGGCAGTCGCCAATGGTGACCAGGATGCATTTATGGAAACCTGGCTGCCCGTGTTGCACAAGGATTACGTAGAAAAGTTTGGTGATCAAATCACCGATCTGGGTCATGTCTATGAAGGCACCCAGAGTGGCCTGGTGGTACCCACCTATGTCACCATCGACATGATTTCCGAGATGAACGGTGTCAAGGATAAATTTGACAAAACCATCACCGGAATCGATGCGGGTGCGGGCGTCATGAAAACCACCGAACAGGTGATCGATGCTTATGATCTCGATTTTAAACTGATGCAGTCCAGTGGTCCGGCCATGACAGCCGCACTGAAAAAGGCCACCGATAACAACGAGTGGATCGTGGTTACCGGATGGAAGCCTCACTGGATGTTCGGTCGCTGGGATCTCAAGTTCCTGAAACAGGATGAGGACAAGATGATGTGGGAAAAAGGCAACATTCATATCATGGGCCGCAAAAACCTGGAACAGGACAAGCCCGAACTGGCTCAGTTTCTGAAAAACATGTTCTTCACCGATGCCCAGCTGGGTGACCTGATGGTCAAGGTTAACGACTCGGATCAAGATATAGAGACCGTGGCCAGGGAATGGATGATGGCCAACGAAGAGTTGATCAACAGCTGGATTCCGGAAATGTAATCCTTGATGTGATTGATTGTAGCCGGACGTGATGATTGCGTCCGGCTTTTTTTATATTCGCAGGACACCGCTACCCTGCATGGGAAAGCAGGGAATCATTTCGGGTTCGGCTTGGCGGGATTCATAATAGTGACGTGACAGGGTTTCATACAACTGATCATAGGCCGACGCTCGAACCAGAACCATGATACAGCCTCCGAGGCCCGCTCCGGCCAGCTGAGCGCCCCGCACACCCGACACACTCGAAGATAAATCCACCAGCAAATCCAGATCCGGCAGACTGCATCGATATCCTCCGGCCTCACGAACCAGAAATGGACCTGAGGCGGCTGCGGCAGATCGATCGAGCAGATGCCGAAGATGCGCGTCCGACACATCGCTGTCATAGGGTACCATCATGCCATCACGTGTGTGGTGAACCAGCCGGTCACCGTCGTGAGAGATGTTCATCCAGTTGCCAAAAGTCTCTATTTGCTCGGAAACCAGGAGGTCAGGAGTAAAGCGGGCGCGTTCGCATTCACTGAGGCCAAACAAAACCACCGGCCGTAGTGGAAAGTCTTCCTCAGGGGTCGGACGAGAGTTTAAATACGGAATCGCCCGCTCGCCCAGGGTTTGCATGATGGTGTCCCGGCTTGCCGATAACGGGACCTGCAACAACCAGCGAAGACGCTCTGACTGTGATATGCTGAGATGATAAGGATCGATATCCCGTAAATGATGAATATGAGTGGCCTTTGCTCCGGCAACGGTCTTTATCCACTCCCGGCCCAGATGATAGCAGGCGATGCGCTGATTGAACTGTTCCCGTTCCCGTTCGGTTTTTTTGGCCTGATGCAGAGAGTGACAGACCACGATAAGATGATCGGCGGGAAACGGAACACGTTTATAGACCTGCATGGGATAAAATCCGACCTGGCAGACTTTTTCCTTGGATCCGAATTTCATCGCCGCGTGATCTCCAGCCCCTCCACGGGTCCCCACATACCATTCGGCTTCACCACATCGTTCCACAAACTGTTGTGGCGTCAAGGTGAGATCATAGAGTTCACACAACGCTTCGCCCATGGCCACGACCAGTGCAGAGGAGGAACTCAATCCGGCTGCGATGGGAATCGTACCGCCAATTACAATATTCAAACCCGAGAATGACCGGTGGCGTGCCCAGATTTGCAGCCGGGTCAAAATCGCTTTGATATAGTGAGACCAGTCCCCCGGGCTGGATTCGATTTCCCGAAGCACGGAGGGTGTTTCGATAAAGGATGTCCATGGCTGGCCATTATAGTCATCCAGCAATTCGTCCAGTCGAAACGTTCGGTCCGGAAACCGGTCATTGTCCACATTCACGAGATGGATCGCCCGATCGTGGGGGCGTGTACCTACTGCCAGAAAGACGTCACGGTCGATGGCCACCATATTCCCGAATCCACCCTGGTGGTCGATATGCCGTCCCATAATGTTGACCCGACCGGGTGCCCGGCTGATGACGATCGGTTCGTTTCCGAATCGTACCCGGTAGGTTTGCAGCAGTGTGTTGAGACCGGCGATCTTGCTCTCGATGTTGACATACCGCTCTGAATAAATGTGCTGAAATTGGGAGCGGAGTGTGACAGGCTTTTCAGCCAAGGCTTTGATCCATTCCTCCACAGTATGCCGTGCACGACGCTGGTCTTCTGGCACATGGGAATGACCCAAATGTTTTCGGATGATTTCCAGTTCATCCCGGGTGTTGAATCCCATCACGTCGGTTGGTTTATCAATTGAAACGGGAGCCAGCTTGTGGTCGGACTGGCTCAGAATGTCCACAATGTCGGTCAGATATTCCTCTCGCTGGGCATTGTCCGTTTTAAGTTCGTTCAAGGCGGAATAAAGTGCTTTCGCCCGGATCAGGTAGACCGAGAGATTGGCTTCCGAACTCTGCCGAAGATCCTCAGGATAGTATGTGCGATTGTATCGCACCAGTTTGCAGTCGGATTCTTTGATAAGGTCATGAGTGATGGCTTTACCATGACGCAAGTGATTCCATACCTGTCCCAGTGCGAGAGATGCTTTTTTTTCGGATGGAAAGTATTTTTGCACTCGTGACAAGGCAGATTCTGCGGACAGGAAAGTGTCTTGTGTTGCCTGTCTCAGCTCCGAGAACAATTCCAGCTTTGCAAAATCGTTAGATTCCACGATGGAGACGGGTGTATGATCCCGGTAGAGAACCCGTCCGGCAGAGGGAAAGTCGGTGATATGACCCACGAGAAAGGCCAGGTCCGCGTTACCGGCTTCGAATCGTGCAATAAGCTGTTTCAGTGCACGTGGATGGATGACTTTATCTCCAGCGATAACCAACAGCGCCCCATCGAATTGTAGGGAATGTAACGTTTCAGCGGCAACCCGTGCTGCATTTCCGGTTCCCCTTTGTTCCTGTTGATATGTAAAGGAGACGGGCCAGCCGGAGGCTGAAGCCGCCTCCATTACTTGTTCAGCAAGTTCTCCCACCACAATTATGTGGTTATGAATGCCCACAGATTCATATGTATTCAGAGCGTGTTGGATAACCGTTTTGCCGTCGATGATGTGGCATACCTTGTGACAGTCCGGGCTGCGCATCCGTGTGCCTTTACCTGCGGCCAATATGATCGATAGAATGGGAGGTCTCTTGTGGTTCGCTGATGTCACGATAGATCCTTCAGGCTAGAGATTGGAGACTATTTGATTTCAAGCTTGTCCTTTTCGGGAAGCTCTGGAAACGGTGCATGTGGTTCTGTTTGATACCAATATGCGACCGACGCGATATCATCCTGCAAGGGCAAGTAGCGCCCTCCTGATCGCCATCCCAAAGCCTGTATGGTAACGCGAAGATCCTGTTCGAACCGGACAGGATCCATGATATGCCAGCGATACAGCCCAAATCGCTGCTGCGACTGTTCCATGTCGGTGGGATCGATTACCTGAGGCATCCCCGCATAGGGCGTGGTGTATTCCTGATAGTGCTGTGTTTCGGGATTGATAAATCCATAGGACCCGCAAAAATAATCTTCAGTACCGGTCCCGCAGATTGTCGGAAAGTCCTGATCTCCGTCCATATAAAACTTGATCTCTCCCTCTCCCCACCAACCGTTGTTGTGAACACCCCACGCCAGATAGGTTCCCACATAATGTCCCCATCCTTTGATGCCATCCACGATGGTGTATACCGATTTGTAGGGTAGCGGATTGGTACGCCGGAACTGGGCATGAAAATAAGCAGCGTCATCCGGTACATCGGTGAGTGTGTAATTGATCTGATAGTAGAGCCGCATCTTGCTTTCCGCGATGTTTTCCATGGTAATCTTGCATGATTTACGGAAAGGCATCATCCAGTAACAGTTTAGCGCGCTTCCGGGATTAACACACACGGCTTGAGAAGAGATTTGATCATATTGTCCCCAGCCGGATGCAAAAAAGTCACCCACCGGGACTTCTACCGATGGTTCCGTTTCGTCGTCCCAATATATTCGAAGAATAGAAAAACGCCAATGGCCCGTGGGAGTCATCCATATCTGCTGTATGGCTCCGGATCCTTGAATGTCGGCGAGAACAAATGTCTCTCCCGGCTCGATATTAATGGACGGTGACACCTTCCAGCCCTGGCCGAGGTCGCGCGCAGCCTGAGCTCCAGTTCCTTCGGTGGCCATGCCTCCCTTGCCTTTTTCACCAGTGAAATTTTCCGGACTGATAGACCGGGTTTCAGCGTGGGAAAGACGGGCCAGATTTCCCAGATTGAGATACAGTCCGTTAAAATCGGACTGAGCCGATGCCAGGAACGGAACGAGTAAAACAAGTGCCAGAGTTCTCATGAAATGCCCTCCTATACGGATAAAGATGACCGGAAAACAAGTTTGCTAAAAATTAGAGTTTAGTGCCAAAAATGACTACAGAGGCTCAAAGCAACACATAGAGGCAAGAGTTTGTATAATTGCAAAGCCAGTAAGAGTACCCAGAGAGGTTCACTGCGAAACCAAAAAAATGGGGTGCCCTCCGGATTTATCTTACCGGCGCCATGGATCGAGCGAAGAGTCCGCATCTGTTCGCCCGGTAGCGGAGGTCAAATACTTTACCGGTTTATTGATACAGCTGTTTGAATGGTCTGTGTTCAAAATAAGAGACGCTTTGAGTGGTTGTGTTATGGTACAATCCGGATTTGGTCGCAGAGCAGCAAAAAAATGATACCAAAGATCAGTGGTGTCCATTAACCGGATACCACCCCACATAAGCCATGTAAAATTATTAAGGAGGTTTAAATGCTAGTGTTAATTTGGTTCCGTCAATCGGACAGATATTCGGATTCGAGGTTAATGTAATTGAAAGCCAGTGTCCGGTCTGACAACCGGATACTGGTGACCTAAGATCATAAATTTTGAGACAAGAAGCAAGGGGGATTTGGGGATATAAACAGGGGCTACCAGAGAGGTGGCCCCTGTTTCTGATTCAGCCGGTATAAAGATAGCGCTTTATCTTTTGGGTGGGTGTCTTTTCAAAAGGTTCTGTCTGTTCAATGATCCGTTGTAATCTGGAAAACGTCGATACCCGTTCGTTGACCTTTGTTTTGATATCCTGCAAGATCTGTTCAATATGACGTTGGGACTGGGTTTCGCTATATCCGCGGGTTGAGAACTCTTTGTCCAGTTTTTCATAGTTGAGATGGATCCTGGCGATCAACTGGCCCTGTTGTTCAAAAACAAGCGATTCCATTACATTGTCATCCTCATTGACAATCGCTTCGATTTGTTCGGGATAGATATTTTCCCCACTGGGTCCGACAATCATGTTTTTGGACCGGCCTTTGATATATAAATAGCCATCAGTATCGAATACTCCGAGATCTCCGGTTTTAAACCAGCCATCCGATGTCAGTGTCTCCTGCGTTCGCTCGGGGTCTTTGTAATAACCCTTCATCACATTGTCCCCGCGTGCCCAGATCTCTCCTTCACCGGTTTGGGGATTGGGATTATGGATTTTTAATTCCAGTTGTGGCAACGCCGGTCCGGTGGATCGAAACCGGGTGTGCGCGGGGCCGGTGCCGGCCAGGAGGGGAGAGGTCTCTGTAAGACCATATCCTATGGCATAGGGAAATTCGGCTTCGCGTAAAAAGGTCTCCACATCCGGTGAGAGCGATGCTCCACCGATACCATAAAAGTTCAGCTGTCCCCCAAAAGATGTTAGCAATTTCTTGCCGGCGATTTTATGGAGTTTCCGACGAATGGCGGGGATTTTATACAGGGCGCGCGATACCTTGCTTTTGGTGAGTTGTGGCAAGATCCGCAATTTGTAGATCTTTTCGATGATCAATGGAACGGTCAGGATCATCGTCGGCTTTATTTTTTGCATCGCCGGCAACAGCACCCTTGCCGTCGGGGGTTTATCCAGGTAATAGACCACAGCGCCTTGCATAATCGGGATCACAAATCCCAAAGTGTTTTCATAGGTATGAGAGAGGGGGAGTACCGAAATCAACCGGTCATTGGATGTACATGATTGAATATCCAGAGTGGCCAGGGCATTGAAGACGATGTTTTTATGTGTCAACATCACCCCCTTGGAGTGACCTGTTGTGCCCGAGGTGTAGATGATCGAGGCGAGGTCGTCTTCTGTGACATGCCGCGATTTCAATCCCGACATTTTCAGAGCGGCCTCTTTCAATTTGGCAAACTCCCGGGTACCCTCTTGGATCATTTTTTTGACCTGATCTGGTGGTGTTTCCGGAGGAATCAGTGAGAAATCATCGATCAAGATGATCGTGGACAACTCGTCAAATTGGCCATCTTCCAGTTTGTCATACAAGCGTTTGGAGATAAAGATGGCCTTGGCACCGGAATGACGCAGGATATGCTGGACTTCATTGCTGTGAAATTCAGGTAGGATTGGTACGGTAATGGCTCCTATTCTGGTAATGGCCAAAAAGGCCACCCCCCAGTTGGGCATGCTTTCACTGAGAATTGCCACACGATCGCCTTTGATGATACTCTGATTATGCAGAAACGCGGATACTTGGTTTACTTTGTCCTGCAATTCGGCATAGGTCAGAGGCGGGGCATCCACCCACCCCAGGGCCGCTTTGTCGCTATGCAGCTCTACACTACGCTCCAATACAGCTTTTAGTGTTCGACTTTTTAAAGGTGTGTCATTGGTAGTCATAGGCCATCTTTGTGTTTGGTGATATCAGATCATTTGCCATTTCGCTCAATCTGATTGTTTTTGGGTTTTATGTTCTGTGTGGATCTTTTCGTTTCGAGTCTAACCAACTCCAACCTGAGCGTCTAGTATCTACTAAATGATGAACGGTCGATATTTAAAAGCAGGATGAGAAAAGGATACAAATTTTTTGTTTCAGTTCAAAAATTGATTTTCGACTGAATTGGATTCATTCTAGTGTACAAAAGCAGAATGAAACAAACAACAGAAAAATTTTTTGAAAAGCCAAATCGGACCGGACACTTTTCTCTTGCTTATGGTGTCAAGTTTTAACACTATAAAAGATCATTCTTGTCCCAAATCGACCAAGATCAACGCAGAGAACCTGGAGAATCGCCGAAAAGCAAAACCAAATTGAATTGTTCGGTTTCAGGAATCATAAACGCTTACATTTATATATCATTCACCTGAATTCTGTGTACAGTAGCCAAATACAAATTGACCAAAGGACCGGCCCATGATACCCCATCCCCTGCTTTTCGAATCCCGTCCCGAGACCTTTACATTTATTGCCGACACGGTGATTCAGGTCTCGGACCGATCCGCAGGACTTGAGACACTCGTGGATTATTTCAACGATTTTTGTTCGTCTGCACTGGGCAGAAGGTTTGAGATTCAATATCCCACATTTGACTCGACGCCTTTTTTCATCCGGATGAACCTGGCCAGAGATGAAACGAGTCCGGACCACCCCGAGGGATATAAACTGGATATTGGTTCTGACGGGATCGAGTTGCAGGCCGGAACAACGCAGGGTCTCTTTTGGGCGTTACAGTCCTTGATCGTCCTTATGGCAGATGCCCGGGTATATTCTTCCCCTGAGGGTGATCTAATCCTTCAGGGGGTCTCTATCGTGGATCAACCCCGGTTTTCTTGGCGAGGGCTCTTGCTCGATTGTGGCCGGCATTTTATGACTGTGGAGTTTATCAAGCGTGCGTGCGATCTTTTGGCTTTGTTTAAGATGAATCGGTTGCATTGGCATTTGACAGAGGATCAGGGATGGCGTATTGAGATTCCCGGATATCCTCTGCTGACCGAGGTGGGTGCATGGCGCTCGGAGCCTGACGGAAGTCGCTATGGCGGGTATTACAATAAAGATGAGATCCGTGAGGTTGTCGACTATGCCGCTTCCCGACATATTACCGTCATTCCCGAAATCGAACTTCCCGGTCATTGCCGGGCTGCTCTTGCCGCTTATCCGCATCTGTCCTGTACAGGAGGTCCATTTGAGGTCCCTAATCAGTGGGGAATCTACAAGGATGTCTATTGTGCCGGCCGGGAGGAGACGTTTGAATTTCTGGAAGATGTTTTTGCCCATGTGGTCAAATTGTTTCCCTCTGAATATATCCATATCGGCGGCGATGAATGTCCAAAGGAACGCTGGCAACACTGTCCGCGATGTCAACGCCGCATTCGGCAGGAGGGATTGGCGCATGAGAAGGCATTACAGACCTGGTTTATCCGTAGAGCCGAGCACATTCTGACACCCTACCACCGTCGTCTGATCGGATGGGATGAGATTCTCGAGGGTGGATTGACACCCCGTGCAACCGTCCAGTCCTGGCGGGGGATGGAAGGGGGAGAAGAGGCTGTGCGACAAGGCCATCAGACGATTCTTTCGCCATTTACCCACACCTATCTGAATTTTCCGGTATCCGTCCTCGGATTGCATCAGGTCTATGCATTCGAACCCCTTGAAACCATACCCGAGTCACAACACCATCTGGTGCTTGGGGGTGAGTGTGCGATGTGGACCGAATGCGCGCCACAGGATCAGGTCGATTCCATGTTGTTTCCCCGGCTGCTCGCCATGGCTGATGTTCTGTGGGCCTCGCCCGGGCACAGATCATTCATGGAATTCTATCGTCGGCTCGGGGCTGTTCAGCCGCTTTTGCAGGACAGGGGAGTCGAGCCGGGTTTTGAGGATCAACCCGTAAGGGTTGATATAACGTATTCAGGTCCTCGTCGATGGCAGGTCCAATTGAGTTGTGATGTGCCTGAATCGGAGATTCGCTATACTCTGGACGGGTCTTCACCCACTTTACAATCTGCAATGGATAGTACCTTTCAGCTCGACAAAGGCGGATCTGTAACGGCTCAGGCGTTCTTTCAGGGCAAGACCTATGGAAAACCGACAAAACGGGTGGTATGGCATCATGCTGCTGTTGGAGCAAAGATCTATTGTCCCGATCTGTCTATAAAGCCTGAAAAAGCGGAACAATTGATTGATGGTATCGGTGCACGGCCTGAGCTCGAAGATTCCTACTGGGTCCATATTGAGGGTGGCCGTTTGAATGTGATTATCGATTTGAAACAGAATCTGCCCCTGCATCAGGTGGCTGCTACGTTTTATCAATCGGCACCGGCCAGGATCTTTTTGCCGCAAAAGTTTGATGTATTGCTGTCCTCGGATGGAGACTCTTTTCACACCATAGAAACTCTGCAGCCGCAACAGATGCTGCAGCAGCGCAACTCGTTTACCCGAACCCTTTCTGTGCAGATACAGCACGAATCTGCCCGATATGTCTGCGTGATTGCGGATTCACCGGCGACCTGCCCTGATAACAGCCCCCGAGCCGGGGAATCTACGATGCTGTATGTCGATGAAATCATTGTCGACTGAACCGGTTTTTAGATGGTTTGTTGGCAATTCTCTTGACGGGCTGGGTGGGGCACTCGCAGGTTCAAAGTGTGTCACCCCCTGCCGGCTAAATTTTTTTATTTTTATTTGTCCTGATTTTTGCATACTTTGGCTCTTTGCATTTGTTGAAATCATATTTTAAAAACGGATAGGAGTTTTTATGAAGGTATCCAGATTCATTCGCCTTGTTCCCTTTTTCCTCGCCCTGGTGGTTCTCACCCAGTGTGGCAAAGATGATCGCGATGTTCTGGTAGAGGTTGGTGACCAGAAGATGGAGGAAAAAGTTCTTATCGAGATTTACTATAATAATCCATTGTTTAACAACTCAGAGACCATAACCCCAAAAATGGTCCGCTCTTTTCTCGATGACAAGATTATCCCCTTTATGCTGTTTCAGGCAGAGGGCTATGAACGGGATCTGGACCAGGACAGTCTGGTCCAAAAGAGAATGGATGATATACGGCGGGATATTTTGACCCGTCGGAGTGGTACACTCTACAAGAGCGTCATCCCGGATTCTTTTGACGTGACTGAGCAGGAAATCAAAGATTATTATGAAAACACGGACCAGGCTGTCAAAGTCGCTCATATCTGGGTGACCTCTTCCACCATTGCCGATTCTATCTATGATGCCTTACAGTCGGGTGCGGATTTTGCCGAGATGGCTGCCCGCTATTCAATGGATCTGCAGTCGGCCGGGCAGGGTGGCAAAATACCGGACTGGCTGAGCTATGGACAGTTTGGCAACAGTACGGTTGATTCTGTTGTCTTTTCCATGGAGGCTGGAGAGTTGTCCCGGCCCATCAAAACCCGATCCGGTTATAATATCATCAAGATTCTCGACAAGCAAACGCGACAGCAGCGACCTTTGGATGAGCAGAATAGACGCTACATTGCCCGTCAGATCGAGCGACGCAAACACAACCGGTTTATCGAAGATTATATGATGAATCTGTTCGACTCGTATGATCTGCAGCTGGTAAACGAACCTGCGGAACGCGTCGCCTCGCAAGTACGCAGAACGGATACCCTGGCAGTGGAGCAGTTTGATTCATCCCTTCTCGACCAGACTCTTATAACCTGGGACGACGGATCCTGGACGGTTCGTGAGTTTATCAACGAGTATCACGGTGCCCCGCCGAATCAGGGTCCGGTCATTATGTATCCTGAAAACATCAAGCAGTTTGCTCAAAGCACTCTGCTGACCGAGTTTCTCTACCGGGAGGCTCTAGACAAAGGATTTGATGACGCCGAAGAATTCAGGGATACATTCGACTATCAGGCCGATCAGGTTGTCGGTCAGCGGTGCCAGGAGAAACTGGTCTTTTCACGCATCGATCTCACAGAAGAGGAACTGGAAACGTTCAAGAAACAGCATGGGAACCAGTTGCGTGGCCGTTCCAATCATGAAATCAAGGTGTTGGCCAAGAATTTTATGCACAGCGGCGAGGTGGATAGTC
>CAYPUH010000138.1:0-248 GCA_964413725.1 uncultured Cytophagia bacterium | reverse complement strand
TCTGATCGAGGTCGTTTCCCAGGATCTGAAATCCGAGTTTGATATCGTTTATCATGAGGAGGTTATTGAAAAAGTGGCCTCGACATTGACCTCTCAAACCCGGGCCAATCAGGCCGTTCGGGAACGAGCACAAGAAGAGATGGCACGGAAACGACGCAATCAGAGGACAGAATAAGCCATGCTGGACAGCGAGATACAACTCTATGAAACGCGGATCAGACAGTTTGTTGACCGACTCTGTTCTTATT
>CAYPUH010000137.1:0-11554 GCA_964413725.1 uncultured Cytophagia bacterium | reverse complement strand
AAATCATGTCATATACATCCGATTTCATCAAAACAATCCGCCACCAGTCCGTTCATCCGGTACCGTTTTCCATAAAATTTACGGTGGAAGCCAAAACCCGCCTGGAATCGGCAAGGGGACATCCCATTGACCCCGTCGCCGACACCGGCAGTTATGTGGTCGCCTCTCACACCAACAAGGGATGGAAAGAAATCAAACCGGGATTTTTTCAGGATTATTTTGGCATTGTCTGGAACAAAACCGTGGATAAAACCCTAGGAGTGGTCGATGAACCACCGCTGAAAGCCCCCTCTTTTACCTCATTTACCTTTCCCGATCCCGACCGCATTCCTGTCTACGGGTTTATCAGAGAGAACAATCGATTATATCCACGCCACTTTCACATGGTGTCCATCGGATTCACCCTGTTCGAACGGGCCTGGTCTCTGACGGGTATGGAAAATTTGATGATCAATTTCATCATGGAGCCCGAGTTTGTGCACGATCTTTTGGATCGTATCACCGAATACAATATCCGGGTCCTGCAAAATGCTGCCGACCTGGGAGTGGATTGCGTACATTTTGGAGATGACTGGGGAGCTCAAAAAGGGCTGTTGATCGGTCTGGACATGTGGCGGGAGTTTATCAAACCCCGATTTAAACAGACTTGTGAAGCAGCCAAACGAGCCGGATTGTTTATCAGTCACCATAGTTGCGGAAAAGTAGAGTCTCTTTTTCCCGATCTGATAGAGTGTGGTGTAGATGTGTTTGACCCCTTTCAACCCGAGGTGATGGATATTTTACAACTGCGCCAGCACTACCGGAACCAACTGGCCTTCTGGGGTGGTCTGAGTGTGCAGAAAACACTGCCTTATGGAACCCCGGAAGATGTCCGTCGTGAAACCAGAGGATTGTTACAGGAGCTGGGCCCCGGCGGAGGATATATTATTTCCCCTTCTCACTCCATTACGGGTGATGTACCGGTGGAAAATATTCTGGCCTTTTTAGATGTGGTTCAACATCAATCAGAGACAACCAACTCGAGAGGACAATGAGATGACACAGGGAACCATACTCGCCATCGATCAGGGCACCACAGGAACCCTGGTGCTGGTCCTGGATCACGGCGGTACCATACAGGGGCGTGCCTATTCGGAATTCACCCAGTACTATCCCAAACCCGGATGGGTGGAACACGATGCCAATGAGGTGTGGCAGGTCACCCATCAGGTGATCCAGGATGCACTCGGTGATGCAGGGATCACGGCAAACGAGGTCTGTGCCATCGGTATCACCAACCAACGCGAAAGCATCGTGCTGTGGGACCGGAAAACGGGCGCGCCCGTGGGCCGGTCCATCGTATGGCAGGATCGACGCACCAGCGCACTGTGCGATGAGCTCAGACAGGAGGGTCTGGAGCCGGTCTGGCAGGAAAAGACCGGACTGATCATCGACCCCTATTTCTCGGCCAGCAAAATCCACTGGATGCTCGAGAATATCGAGGGTCTGGCAGCCCGCTGCGAAGACGGAGACATCGCCTTTGGCACCATCGATTCCTGGCTGGTCTGGGAGCTCACCCATGGCGCCTGCCATATCACCGATTATACCAATGCTTCGAGAACCCTGTTGTATAATATCCATACCCTCGAGTGGGACGAAGACATTTTGTCGCGTCTGGACATTCCCCGGGCGATGCTGCCGGAGGTAAAACCCTCCTCCTGTGTCTATGGCGAGACCGACCCGGAGGTGTTTTTCGGCCACCGCGTCCCCATCGCCGGGATTGCCGGTGATCAGCAGGCCGCACTGTTCGGTCAGGCGTGCTACCAACAGGGCCTGGGCAAAAACACCTATGGCACCGGTTCGTTCCTGCTCATGAACACCGGAACGCGTCCCATCGTCAGCAAGGAACGCCTGCTGACCACCATCGCCTGGGGCATCGACGATCAGCCGGTGGAATATGCGTTGGAGGGAGCGATCTTTATCACCGGTGCAGCCATCCAGTGGTTGCGGGACGGTCTGGGCATACTGACCGACGCGGCCGAAAGCGAACAGCTCGCCGCCTCTGTGGAGAGCAACGACGATGTCTATTTCGTGCCGGCCCTGGTGGGCCTGGGGGCACCGCACTGGGATCCCTATGCCCGCGGCACCCTCATCGGCATCACCCGCGGCACCTCCCGCGAACATATCGTCCGCGCCGCCCTGGAAAGCATCGCCTATCAGACCCGAGATGTGGTGGAAGCCATGCGACGGGAATCCGGACTCGAGCTCGGCGAATTGCGCGCCGACGGCTCTGCAGCGGAAAACGGATTCCTGATGCAGTTCCAGAGCGATATCCTCGGTGTGCCCGTACAGATCCCGGCCATCACCCAGACCACAGCCATGGGCTCCGCCTATCTGGCCGGACTCGCGGTGGGGTTCTGGCAGAGCCGCGAGGAACTGGATGCCAAATGGCAGATGGCACGCCGGTTTACGCCACAAATGAACAAATCCGAACGCGATCGGCTCTACACCCGCTGGCAACAGGCCGTCCAACGCTCTCTCGCCTGGACCCAAAGGGAATCGTGAGCCCGTTTCGCGGTTCTCTACGACTTTGCGATCTCTGCGTTGATCGTTTTTGTAAAATATATCCAAAAGAACGGATTCCTGTCACCACCTTCTTGTGAAGGACATTTTTCATATGACAATGTATCCCATCATACACAAACGCTTACGACATATCCTGAATCCATACAGAATGATCCTCCTGACGCTCCTGTGGGTCTCCCTGTCAGGGGCCCAAACCGTGACCCTCACCGTCACCGATACCGTGATTCACACCCTGACAGATGATTTTCACGGCATCCAGTACCACGCCCACACCTATGACGATCCCGACGCCCTGAGCAAACTGGAGCCTTTGCAGCTCAAGTGGATACGCTTCAACGCCCGCATTGCCGACTTTTATCCCGAGCCCGGTGTATGGCACTGGACAGAACTGGATACCATCTTTCAGGAGATCCTGGCAGCCGGCTATCAACCCATGGTGTGTTTATTCCAAAGCGAGGCATGGTACACCGGGTCCGCCAGCGCCCCCTGGTGGAACGATCCCGCCGCCGTTGAAGAGTGGGAAGAGGCCGCCCGCCGGCTGGCCGAACGCTATCGGGATCATCTCGATTACCTCGTTATCTTTGACGAACCCAACTATCTGCATCCTGAACAGGACTATTACATCTCCTTCAGGGATTGTGCCCGGCTCTATATCAAAGCCGCCGAACAGATCAAACAGGTGGATCATTCTATCCTCTGTGGCGGACCGTCGGGATTCGGCGGCTGGGAGAACGGACACTGGGCCGATTATGTGCTCGATGAACCCGGGGGCAGCGAGGTGCTGGATTTTATCTCCTGCAATATCTTTCTCTCCTGGGACCCGGAGGATACAGATGAAACCATCATGAGCCGCACCATCTGGTATGAAGAGGCGCCGATGACCATCCGGGAACGCCTGGGAGAGCGTGTGCCGCCAACGCTCATTCTCGACGCCTATAATGCCAGCGCCCTGTGGAAAAAGGACGGAGAGCTGTGGACCGACCCCAGAAACACCGGTTTTTGGGGTGGTATCTATCAGGCTGCGGCGCTGATGCACAGCGCCAAAGGCGGATATGATATCACGTTGCGGTGGGAAACCATTGGCGGCTACGGAATCCTCTCCTGGTATCCGGCATTCGAGGAACTGCCCCCCTACCATGCCTGGCGCTTTCTCATCACCGTCGCCGGATTGACCGAATCGGCGCAGATCCTCGAGTGCACCACCACAGAATCACCTCGGGAAGACGCCCCCCATCACGGCGGCATGTCGGTGGATCTGTATACCGTCCAGCCCTTTGCCATACGGCGTCCCGATGGCGGGGTGAGTCTGGTGCTCATCAACAAATACGCCGATACCGGTCGGTCGATCAACATAGAGGTTCCGGAGGGTATGAGTCGCTATACCGTCCACCGCTATGACCGCGAGCAGATCACCGGCTGGTCGACACCCGTGGATTCCGGGAAAACAAATGGGTCATTAACCGTGGACAGCCCCGGATTGAGCGTGACCGTGGTGCGGTTTGAGAGGGGAGATCCAACAGCGGTGGACGAAACGCATGTGACCGGAGTATCGGGCTATCGGTTGTATCCCAATCACCCCAATCCATGCAATCCGGGCACCATCTTCACCTACGACCTGTCCGTAGATACAGCGGTCCGGTTGGAAATTTATAATATGCGTGGGGAACAGGTCGCGGTTCCGGTGGATGAGAGACAGACTGCAGGGCGGCATTCCGTACGCTGGGATGGAATCCGGCAGAACGGACAGCCGCTTCCATCCGGACTCTATCTCTACCGGTTGCACTGCGACTCGTTCACAGACAGTGGCAAAATGCTGCTGGTGAAATAGAGGAGAGTATAACCCGCCCGCAGGATTAACACCTGTGAGGCAGAAAAAATAAAATGCAGAGATCGCGGAGGGCACAATAAAGACAAAATCCAACGAATGACTCGGTTGACCAGAATGAGTAATCAAAAATCTTTAATCCAGTATCATCCTTTTTGATTCATTCAACTCTGCGAGTCTTTGCGACCTCTGCGTTGACCATGATGACATGTAAAACAATGCAAAATTAAGGCTGATACCATTTTTTGATCGCCTCCACCGTGGCGGTGATGACGGGATAGACCACGGGAGACGCCGTGAGCAGGGGATGCGTCCCGATCTGCTCCTTGCCAATGACTTGCCGGGATACGTATTCTGAGCCGAAATGGCACAGCTGACCGCAGCCGGTCCGCCTCCGATAATGACCACATCAAACTGTTTCATGGGACCCATCCTCTTCAAGTGTATTCGGACCCGATCCCGTGGACCGAATCCCTGTATCGTGAATTGAGTGTCTTATCAGGAATAGTCGGTTGTCATATCGTGATGATCTTTCCGCTGGCAATGGACACCACCTTGTCCCCATAGTGATTCCGGAACCGTTGTATCGCTTCCGCTCCGGTGCAATGGGTGGGACCCACAGCCTCGACTTTGAGTTTTTTCAATTCCTTGATGGTCGATTCGATGGAACGGGGATCCTGGTCTTTCATGTGGAATCCCCCCAGCACCAGGGAGAGGTGATCATCGGGTCGCGCGTCTTTGACAACCTTGACGATCCTCACAATCCCGGGATGGGAACAGCCGGTAATAATCGTGGTTCCTTTTCGAGTGCGAACCACCAGAGCCTGCTCGGCAATCGCGGAGCCGCCATATTCCCCCTCGATTTCCCCTGTTACCGAGATCGAGGAATCGAGATCGGTCCAGTCACGGATCTCCACCAGATTCCCGCCCAGACGCTCCACCTTGTTTTTAAATTCAGCACGAAAACCGGGACATCCCATAACCTGCAGACCCGGAGCCTCTTTGAGCACCTGCCACAATCCACCGGTATGATCCCAGTGATCGTGAGAAATCACCACGGTTTCAATCCCGGACAAGTCAAGCCCGAACATTTCAAAATTGTGGAGCAATGAATCGGGGCTCTCACCGGTGTCAAACAGAATCCGTCCATCCACCAGACAGGAAAATCCCCAGCCGGATTGAAAGCGGTGATTGAGATGTTGATTGTCGTATAAAATATGGACACGCATGGGTTCCCTCTCTTGTTGTCTCTCCAATGGTACCACAGCGAGGGTATTTAGCAGGTTTACCCTCACACGATTTGAACGGCGCGGTTCCCGCCGTGTTTAGCTGCGGTGCATCAGGATAATAATTCCGTCCGGTTCGACACGGTACTGCAAAAGATTTTCAAAATTCAGACTGGCAGTCCAGACACAACCCGTAAAAATGAATCGAATGGTTCATGATCTTGAACTGGTAGCGACGTTCCAGAGCCGCTTCTGTTTTGTCCATCAGCTCATTTTCTTCATGGACAAAATCGGCATAGTCGACAATTTTTTTGCACTGCACGCAAATCAGATGGTGGTGATGGTCCTTTTTGGCCGGATTCTCGAGCAGTTCATAGCGGGCCTTGCCGTCGCCCACGTCAAATTTCTGTGCCACACCCAGACGGACGAACATTTCCAGGGTGCGATAGACCGTCGTGAGGCCGATGGAGGGTTTCAGGTTCAACGCGCGCAGATAGATCTCCTCGGCGGTGAGGTGATGCGGGGTCTGACTCAATATCTCGAGCACTGTTTCCCGGGTTCCGGTGACCCGATGCCCGGCCCCCACGAGCCGGTCGATCCACTTTCGAGTGCTCATAGCCAATCCTTTTTGATATACACTATCTGATGGTCTATATTGAAAATGATTATCATTTTCAATATAGACCATCCCATTCAAAAAATCAAGGACCAAAAATCAAAAAGCACCGCGTTTCTGAATTTGATTTCCGTGTGAATATCCCTCAGGCGTGAAACACCACACAACTCCGGACATAGCCCTAAAAAAAAGGCCTGCGTCGAGGTCGCAACCTCTCCTCAGGCCAAGAGTCCGTGCCACAACAGACCCGATTACGGGTCTGTTGTCATCCGGTTTCGCTCTCCTAACGATCGAAACGAATGTCCTGCCCCTCTGAGACCTCGAACGTCTGTATCTCATCGTCGATCTCGATCTGATACCGTCCCGGTGGCAGAGGCATCCAGGAAGATGTGGAACTGATAGTGCCCACCTCCTCCCCCGATTGAAAAATATCATAACCGCTGATACCGGCGCCACTGGCGGCGACCGTCCCCGGATTGAGCACCACGGTCTGGCCCGAATCCACACTCACCGCCCAGGACAACACATCATTCTTGCCAAACGTAACGATATAATCCCCGGGCAGTACCGTCGCGGTATCATCGCTGAGCGAGACATCAGCCACCTCACGTCCCGTCTCTGCATCCAGAATGTCATGTCCTCGCAACGAGGCCGAGTTTACCGTGATATGACAGGGTTGCAATACCGTGGTATCTCCGGGCTCCACCTGAACACTCTTCCACAACACCTCCCCCATATCGATGCTATAGATGCCCGATTCCACCTCGAGAAAAGGCTGTACCCGGCTGAGGCTTCCGACAGACTCTTCAGTAGCGGCACGATAGACATCATGACCCCGCAAATCCGGTCCGATCATCTTCAGATACCCGATCCCCGTAGCCGAAGAGACCGGCTGTTCATCGGTTCGGAGCGCCTGATTCAACACCTGAATCAAAGCCTGTCGGTCCCCGGCATCGAAATACTGCCCGCCGGTATTCTCTGCGATGCACTGCAACTGCGCTCGTGTGGCATCATCCACGCCAAATCCGATGGTGTGGACCATCACCCCCGCGTCCGACGCTTTCAACGCCCGGGCGGTTTCACAGGGATCGCCCTCGCACGTCTCCTTGCCGTCACTCACGAGGACAATCATATGAATCCCCTCTGTCTCAGACACGTCAGCAGCGGCCTGCTTCAACACCCGGCTGATAGGCGTATAGCCCTGAGCTCGCAAGGTGACCATGGCCGAACCGATTTCATCAAATGAACCACCAAAAGGGACCAGCAGCTCGGTGTCGTTACAATTGTGCGCCTCGCGTGGATATTGATGACCATACGCCCGAAAGGCCAAGACCACACTCTCGTCGATTTGCGTCAACAGTTCCTCCACCGCAGAGCGGGCGGCGGAAAACTTTGTGGTCCCATCCGCAAGTTTACCCATCATACTACCGGAGGCATCCAGAATCAATTCCACATTCATCCTCTCTGCACTTTGAGATGCAGGTGACAGGCAAAATATCATCAGACCCAATGCCAGACTCTTGCAGACATTCCGTCGCATACGACTCTCCTCCTTTTGGTGACGGGTTCCCGGACGTAATACCCCTGCGTCACTCACAAGTGAACTGGATATCGCATCGTTTTATCATTCAAATTCCGTTTGCGCACTCGGTACTCGAAAACCAACACTCTTAACTTGCAATATAAAACATCTATTTGTAAATTTCCTATTAAATTTGTCTCAATCATACAACCAAACGACGCACCGGTTCAAGGGGTGACACCATCCAAAGATGCTGCCCGGCCGCACCACCCGATGGCATTCGGCTGATCGACTCGATTCTATAATATAACCATCTGTAATTCTGACAAACGGTTCCTTTCATTTGGTCATCATACCTCTCTGGACATGATCGATGGTGATTCGATTTATAAAGAGGCATCCCCAATACACTCTCACACTCGCGCTTTTGCTCGGTGTCGTTGTGATCCAGACTCTCCTACTGTTGCCCCTGAACACCCTGCCGCTGGTGGATCTGCCCAATCACCTGGCGGAAGCCACGATCCTGCAGGCACAGGGAAAAACGAACAGTCTGCTATCCAGCCACTATACCGCATCGAGACTCTCCTGGCATCAACCTGCCATTGCCCATATGGTCATCTGCTCCTGGTTTCCCTCGGTGATGACCGGTAACATCATTCTCTATCTGCTCTACGTGATCGCCCTGCCCTCTTCCGTGGTCGCATGCGCCCGACTCTGCCGGGGCTCTCCCCTCATCGCGCTCCTGTCCGTCCTGCTGATCTGGAACGCCAACGCACTCTGGGGATTTGCCGAATTCACGCTCGCCCTGCCCGTCTTTCTCCGTCGTTCCACATCCCTGGCGGTGGTCGGCCTGGTCGCGGGTTACATGCTCCTCACCGCCCACTATTTCATCGCATTTCGGCCCCTGGATCGACAATTCACGCGCTTTTTTCAATCCGCTCTGGCCGGACATCAAAAACCGGTGGCGTTTATTATCGATGACCCCTATTATAAAACGCTGCCCGTGTTTATCCATTATAACAACTATCAGATCATCTGGAATCAAGGTCCAACGCCCACCTGTATCACTCGATACCGCTTTGGCGTCATTCGCCCCACCGAAACCCCTCTTCCAGGCTATTGCGAATGGACCAGTCGGTTCGGTCAGAAGCGATTGTTTGAAACCATAGAACGATACCGGAACCTGGAAACCCTGGTCACTCAGGGACACCGTCCCCGGACGCTGCTCCGCCGGCGCGCAGATTATACCCTCGAGAAGAAAACGGGATCCTGGGCGCTGTTCAGTCAATCCCGACATCAACCCAGCCATTGACAACTCACGAACAGGAGGCCATAATGAAAGCGTTTCATATTATTTTGTTCATCCAGAGTGTTTATCTTTTTCTATCCCCTGTCACCGGGCCACTGTTTGCCGATTCGGCAGACCCAACCGAATCGGCACTCCTTCAGCGCCTGCAACAGGAACCCCCGGTCACTGCCGAGGTCAGGGTGGAACGTGGAGGTCCCCGTCTCTTCATCAACGACGAGATGACCTTCCCCTTTTGCGCCTGGAGTTTCAGGCTCCTCGACACTACTCCCGAATTCCGCGAGGCCGGCGTGGAGATCCTCTATCCCATCCTGCACATCAGTGACGGCTGGACCGGTCCGGACACCTACGACTGGTCCCGATTCGATGATTTTATGCTCGAGCTCCTGAAGATGCACCCGGATGCCTATCTGCTTCCCCGCGTCCTGCTCTACGCGCCGGACTGGTGGAAAGATCAGCACGAAGACCAGCTGGTCAAAACCATTCTGCCTTTTGATCATAACAACAATATGTCCACCGACTCGCTGTTGATCGGCGAAGGCGGACAGCGCTGGTGGCGCAACGATCCGCGCTCGGTCTCTTTTGCGTCGGATTACTGGAAAAATGAAGCCACCGGGATGTTCCGACAGTTCCTGCGTCATTACCGCCAGTCCCCCCTCAAGAGCCGCATCATCGGTTACCATCCCGGCAGCGGCACCACCGGCGGTGAATGGCACACTTTTCACGCCTGGTACATTCCGGACATCTCCACACCCGCGCAGCAATGGTTCGATTTTATCCCCGACCTCGATGCCCGGCTCAACACCGATTTCGGTCTGTTTCGCGATCCGGCCACCGAGCAGAACGTCATCGATTATTACGAACAGATGCACCAACTCACCTCGGATCTGATTCTCCACTTTGCCCATGTATTAAAAGAAGAAACCGACCGCGAGCTGATCTCCGGTACCTTTTACACCTATCTACTGGAAAATGTCTTTATTCAGGAAGGTGGACACCTGAATCCCGAACCCGTACTCGAGTCACCCGACATCGATTTCATCGCCTCGCCCTATACCTACCAGTCCTCCAACCAACCCGACGCCAAACCCGGCGAGACCGATGTCTATGACAGCGCCGGCAACTGGCTGGGGCGCGGCCGCGGTGCCGCCGGCGATGGCGGCTATCGCATCCTCAACACTTCGGTACGCCGACACGGCAAGCTGCCCCTGGTGGAACTGGATCCGGCAACCTTTGTGGATCAGGGCAAGGATGTGGACTATGCCGGCAGCGGCAGCGAGTCGGTTGAAGGCTCGCTCCGGCTCATCGCCCGCGATATGGGTCAGGTTGTTGCCACCGGCAGCGCCGGCTGGCTGGTGGACATCGGTGCGGTCAAGGGGCAGGGATGGTATTCGCCGCCGGTGATCGTCGAGGAGATCAAAAGATGGACCGACCTGGGCAAACAACGCGACAAGATCGATATCGCCTCGGTCTCTGATATCGCTGCCGTCTATGATGCAAAGTCCTTTTTCGCCACCAGACACTGGTATGCCGAGAAACCCTGGCCCAAAGGCATGGGCTATCAGGATTTCTTTGAATACTGGTTTCTCAACTCCCAGGCCCGGGCTCTGCATCGCCTGGGCGCACCTGTCGATTTTCTCTACCGCTTTGACCTGCGCGATACCGATCGCCAACTCTACAAGCTCTTTCTGATGGTCAATCTCTTTTCGCTGACCTCCGGGGAGGTGGACTCGTTGCTCAGTCTGTTCAAAGACAGCGACGCCACCGTGGTCTGGTTCTACGCGCCGGGATTCGTGGGCGAAGAGTCGCTGGACCTGGAACAAATGCAGCGTCTCACCGGCTTGACCTTTGACGTGGTCACCGACCCCGGTCCCATGATGATCACCTGCAACCTTCCCGACCCCGAAAAACCGGTGGCTCTCAGCTTTGGCACCGACCGACGCGATCGCTATCCGCGGTTTATCGTCGACACCCCCGAGGCCGAGATCCTGGGAGAATGGAGCGATCTCAAAGAGCCGGCCATGGCCCGCATCGAACGCGACGGCTGGACCTCCATCTATATGGGCACCGCCCCCCTGCCGGTGCCGGTGCTGCGCTGGCTGGCCCGCCAGGCCGACGTGCCCCTGTGGAGCAGCAAAGGCGACATCGTCCGCGCCATCCGCGACGCCACCCTCCTCGTGGCCACCACCGACGGCGAACGCACCCTCTCACTGCCCAAACCCCTGAAAAGTCACGACACCGGCATCGTCAGCGATACCCACCAGCTGAACCTGGAACAGGGCGAGGTGCGGTTGTTCACCACCGAGGCGATTGTGGAGGAATAGGCTGACGGTTTTCGCGCCGATGGCATGGTGGTGATGTGTGGATACTCCTCCCCTCCAAAAGAGGGGAGGAGTATTATGCCATCCCTTCGGGGTTGGGCCCATCTCATTGTTCGCAAGTGCTATAATCCTGTCACCCCTTCGGGGTTCCGGCCGTGCGGGTTGTAACGTGG
>CAYPUH010000136.1:8867-11565 GCA_964413725.1 uncultured Cytophagia bacterium | reverse complement strand
ATTAAAATCAATTTATTATGTTAATCGAAAAGCAGAATCGACTTGAATTGAATGTTGCGAAATCATTGTTGTTTATTATATAGTTAGCTTAGTTGGTGCCCGGTAACCGAACACCAGTGATGAAAAATGGTTATATGAAAAAATTAGAGTCCCGGGTTTTCATGATTTGCAGACATCCACGTCCGGGGTTGTTTTGCCAAACCCAGTCAAAACCAAGACGTCGATGTGATGGATTAAAGCGAACTCGAAACAGGGATTAAATAATGGAGCTGAAAGGCACATATGAACTAAAAATATTGATTCAGAGTGAAAAAATGATTAAATTAATAGTTTATGATGTCGGATTCAGGATTTTGATGGGTTCGATATGTATGTGAGTTAAGAACAGAATTCTGAAAGGATTCTGGAGGTGCAGGTGGCTTTAGAGACCGATTGATTTGATACATAGGAGTCGTTATGTCTTCGTTACGTCATGATGTCTTGTTGCGGATTGCTAGCAATGAGGGGAGGCAGTTCAGGACGCGATCCGGTAGTACCAGTGAATACTTTGGGATCAATTCGTTCAATGATCGTGTGATGCGGGAGATGTTGCCCAAGGATGTGTTGGAAAAGATGAGGGACACCATTCGCAACGGTAAGCAGTTGGACAATCGCATCGCCAATACTGTAGCCCATGCGATGAAAGAGTGGGCCATCAAGCGGGGGTGTACCCATTTTTCTCACTGGTTTCAGCCGCAAACAGGGTTGACCGCTGAAAAGCACGATGCCTTTCTGGAGGTTGAGGAGGGAGAGGTTTTGGAACGGTTCCGTGGTAACCAGCTGGTGCAGGGAGAACCGGATGCCTCTTCATTTCCCAGTGGCGGGATGCGAACCACATTCGAGGCGCGTGGTTATACCATGTGGGATCCGTCGAGCCCGGCGTTTATCATGGAAGGTCCCCGTGGCGGCATTCTCACCATTCCGTCTGTATTTATCAGTTACAATGGTGAGGCGCTGGATAAAAAGATGCCTCTTCTCCGGTCCATGGGTGCCATCAACACCTCGGCGTTGAAGGTGTTGCGGTTGTTCGGCAACCAGAATATCAAGCGTGTGATCACAACGATTGGGACCGAGCAGGAGTATTTTTTGGTCGACAAAGCGTTCTACAGTCTGCGTCCGGATTTACGCATTTGCGGGCGAACGCTTGTGGGTGCGAAACCGCCCAAGGGTCAGGATCTGGATGATCACTATTTTGGATCGATCAAGGAACGGGTTCTGGCGTTTATGCAGGATTCTGAGGATGAGTTGTACAAGCTGGGTGTGCCGGCCAAGACTCGTCACAATGAAGTGGCTCCGCATCAATTCGAGGTGGCACCCATCTATGCCGAGGCGAATGTGGGTGCGGACCGCAATCAGCTGATTATGGAAATCCTGCGCAAGACGGCGGACCGGCATGGATTGGCGCTGTTGTTGCACGAAAAACCGTTTGCCGGCGTCAATGGCAGCGGCAAACACAACAACTGGTCCATGGAAGATTCCGAAGGCAACAATCTGTTGGACCCGGGCGATACACCGGAGGAAAATTTGCAGTTTCTCGTGTTTCTGGTGGCGGTGTTGCGGGCGGTTCATCTCTATGGTGATTTGTTGCGTGCGTCCATCGCGTCGGCTGGCAACGATCATCGTCTGGGTGCCAACGAAGCGCCGCCGGCGATCATGTCTGTTTTTCTGGGCGAGAGGCTGACCCAGATTCTGGATGATATCAAGACCGGCAAACGCACCAAAGCCCCGGAAGACTATATCCTGGATCTAGGAGTCGGGCAGTTGCCTGCGGTGATGCGGGACAATACCGACCGCAACCGAACCTCACCCTTTGCGTTTACCGGTGCTAAATTCGAGTTCCGGGCTCTGGGATCGTCCTCTTCGGTGTCACTACCCAATACGATGTTGAGCGCGGCGGTGGCGGATAGTCTCGATGTGATCGTGGCGGATATTGAATCCAAACTCGAGGAGGGACTCGATCTCAAGACCTCGGTGCTGGATGTGCTGCGCTCCCGCATCGAAGAGAATGAACGGGTCCATTTTGAGGGCAACAACTATGATCCGCAATGGGAACGTGAAGCTGAACAGCGGGGGTTGCCCAATATCAGACGCACCGCCCATGCGCTCAAGGCGTTGGTGGATCCCAAAAATGTCGAGATGTTGAGTCGTCAGAAGGTGTTCACTCGGCACGAACTGGAAGCTCGTTATCATACCAAGCTGGAACAGTACTCCAAAGCCATCGAGATTGAAGTCGAGACGTTTATCAATATCGCCCGGACCATGATTTTGCCGGCTGCCTATGACTATCAAACGAGTCTGGCCGAGTCCATCCGCTCCAGTCAGGAGCTTTTGGGGACAGATTCCGTATCCGGACAAATCGATCAGTTGCGGGATATGACCCGCCAGATCGAATTGCTGGATTCGCACTGTAAGCAGTTGAGTGGTGACCTGATCCAGGCGCAGCGGATCGATGACCACTTCGAGCATCTCGTCTCGATGCCCGGCAAGCGGCGCCTCGAGGATCGCGTCCAGTCCTTCCAGCCGATCCTGCAAGTCCTTGGCCAGCCGCAGGAGCGTGCGTTCCGGCACGTCGCCGGTCAGGCTGACGATGATGATCGGAAATTCCGAGAAGTTGATCTCGTTGATCGAATAGCTTTCCGCGCCGTCCGGGAACTGCGAC
>CAYPUH010000136.1:0-8857 GCA_964413725.1 uncultured Cytophagia bacterium | reverse complement strand
GCATTGTTGATAAACTCATGGAAGCGCGCATTCCTGCTGACCGCTTGGAAGAATGTGTCGAGGACCGGCTCTGGCCGCTGCCTAAATACAGTGAGATGCTTTTCATTATATAGATCTGTCTGTTGTTTTCCGACAAAAGGCCCGATTCCCTGCTGGTTTCGGGCCTTTTGTATTATTACACGCGTCCCAAAATAGAGACCTCGATAAAAAAATCGATAACCTTAGGGGTCTCAGAGCCACACAGAGAGGAAATCGAGTTTGAATTGTTGCGGTGGCAGTGAAAATCCCTTTACAGACAAGATCGGGGCCGCGGCCATCTTGTGATCGGGGTAAATTTAAACCGGTTTGAATCGTTAAAGGCATTGGAAATACCGTTAAAAACAGTTCTTTCCGATCCCACCCCATCATCGCCATCAACACCGCATCCCCTTTAAGGTTTATAAGTGTATAAATATCAATAAAATAAAACTAAATTGAGTGCCGTTCACTTGACTCAAAAGGAGTTAGTAAAGTGAGATAAATAACCTGGTTTTTGTAAACAATTTATTTATTAACCGATTCAAGTTTTAAATAAATTAAGAATCTATAGTAAAATAGTTAATAAATTATAACAATTAGCCTTTGTAAATACCGACATTTAATGTATTTATGCGTTTTTGATTTAAAAAAATATCTTGACTTTTTCCTCGAAAAGAATTAAGCTATGTGGCAGTCTCTAACGAATACAGAATGACTTCTATCCGACGATGCCTTGCCCTCGACAGACATGTTCTCATTTTCTTGCCACTTTTTTCTAATCTTGGAGGTTTTCCGATGAGACGAGTGCTACTGTTTCTGCTTCTCATCAGCGTGATGGTTCCCGCCATGGTGTTTGCGGCGACGACGGGAAAGATTGCCGGTACGGTAACAGATGCCAAAACCGGTGAGCCGTTGCCGGGCGTGAATGTGGTGATCCAGGGAACCACGATGGGAGCGGCAACGAATCTGGAAGGATATTTTTCGATTTTGAATGTCCCTCCAGGCAACTATACCCTGAAAGCAACCTACATCGGGTATACCACGACGACGGTTCAGAACGTCAAGGTGGATATCGACTTGACCACCACCGTGAATCTGGAACTCGCCTCGGAGGTGATCGAGGGTGAAGAGGTGACGGTGGTGGCCTCGAGGCCGGTTGTGGTTCAGGATATTTCATCCAGTCAGACCAACATTGAATCCGAACAGGTCGAGGCGCTACCGATTCAGCGGACCTCCGAGGTTGTGGATGTTCAGGCCGGTGTTCTGGGTCTGGAGATTCGCGGTGGCGACGCCGGTCAGATGGCGTTCATGCTGGATGGTGTGACGCTTCGTGATGAGCGAACCAACCAGCCCTTGACCAATGTCAGTATGAGCTCCATCAAGGCGGTCAAGGTCCAGACCGGCGGCTTCAATGCCGAGTACGGCAATGTTCGTTCCGGTGTGGTCAACGTGGTCACCCGTGAAGGAGACCGCGATCGCTACAGCGGCACGATCCGGATCGATTACAGTCCGGCGGCGCAAAAGCATTTTGGCAGTTCTCCCTATGAGGCGGATTCCTACTGGAATCGCCCCTATCTGGATGACGCTGTGGCCTGGACCGGTACCGGGAGTGAGGGCAGCTGGACGGGTGAAGGGCCCAATGCCTATCCCAATTTTAACGGCTGGAACGAAGTCGCCCGTCAGACCCTGACCGATGACGATCCCACCAATGATCTCACGCCCTGGGCTGCCCAGCGGGTCTACAAGTTTCAGCATCGCAAACAGGGCGATGTCGAGGATCCGGATTACATTATCGACGGCGGGTTTGGTGGACCGATCCCCTTTATCGGCTCGAAACTCGGCGACCTGCGTTTTTTCCTCTCTCACAAACGCGAACGCAACTATTTGCTGATCCCCATGGCTCGTCCCTATTACCAGGATCAAACCACCCAGCTCAAACTGACCTCAAACATCAGTGATGACATCAAACTCACCCTGAGTGCCACCTATGGAGAGGTCAATAGCGTCAACAACAACAACAACGGCCTATCTGGGTATCTGCGCAGTCCGGCAAGTGTGGCCTACCGCGTATCCGGAAACCGCTATGCGGAAGGTATCGTGTATGGTTTTGATTACTATTGTCCCACCGATATCTATAACCACAGCTTTGCCGCGAAGGTGACGCATACGCTCAGCTCCAACACCTTTCACGAACTGAGCCTGGAGCGGGTGGGTGTGCTCTACCGCACCGAGCCGCGCGCCATGCGCGATACCAGCTCCGTATATCAGTTTGGCAATTCCTATTTTGTCGACGAGGCGCCTTTTGGCTTTATGCCCCTGCCCAGCAGCGGTATCAACGGTATGCGTATGGGTGTGGGTATGAGCAATTCGCGCGATTACAGCAAGATTTTTACAAATTCGGCCCGGTGGGACCTGACCAGTCAGGTCAACCAAAACAACCAGGTCAAACTGGGACTGGAAGCGGTCTTTAACGATCACCAGGTCGATTATGGCTCCATCGACATCACCCTGCCCTCGGGTCGTCCGTGGTACGAGTGGAACAAGAATCCGGTTCGTGCTGCCGCCTATATACAGGACAAGATCGAGTTCAAAGGCCTGATCGCCAACCTTGGTGTCCGCATGGACGTTTCCGATGCCAACGATCAGTGGTATGATCTGCCGGTCTATAATCGCGACTTTTTCTCCTCCAACTATTCCGAGGATCTGGAGGACGAGGTTCCCAAAGAGGATACCTCCACCAAAGTCTACTTTAGTCCCAGATTGGGGATTTCCCATCCCATCACCATCAATTCCAAGCTCTATTTCAACTATGGTCATTTCCGCTCCATGCCGGAAGCAGAACGGCTCTATACCGTCACCCGGTATACCGACTCTTCCGTCGGTCGTATCGGTAATCCCAATCTGGATCTCAGCCGCACCGTGGCCTATGAGTTGGGATATGAGCACAATATCTTGAATCAATTTCTGGTTCGCGTGGCTGCCTATTATCGCGATATTGCCAATCAACCCAACTGGGTTCGTTACATCAGCTCGGATAATAAAGTCAGTTACCTCAGAGCGGCTGACAACAACTATGAAGATATCCGCGGATTCGAGTTGTCTCTGGAACGGCGTATGGGGCAGTGGGTGACCGGTATTGTCAACTATACCTATATGGTCTCCACATCCGGATATTTCGGTCGTCTCCAACGTTATGAGAATCCTTCCGATCAGCGGGCCTACGACCGCTACAACATCTATCAAGAAAAACCCATCCCGCGGCCCTATTTCAAGGCCAATCTGGCGGTCCGCTCCCCTGAAGAATTTGGTCCCTCGGTGTTGGGACACAATGTGTTTGGCGATCTGCTGACCAGTATCAAGTTTTTCTGGCGTCAGGGAAGTTACTTTACCTGGACGGGTGGTGCCAATGTACCCGGTGTCGTCTATAATACAAAGTACCCCGACGCCTACAATCTGGATCTTCGTATCAGCAAGCGATTTCGGATCCGGGTTCAGTTCAATGTGGAATTTTATATGATTGTCAACAACGCGTTGAACAACAAGACCCTTTCCACCTACTCCTTTTCCTATGGGACAGACCGGCGCGAGTATCTCAATTCCCTGCACTGGCCGGAAGAGGTTGGCAAACATATCGAAGGCGGGTATAGCAAGTATGGTGTCGGTTATGGCGACGACTCGTATGGCGATTTGCGCCCCGATGGTGTGGCCTATGATCCCTTTGAGCGACTCATCGATAATCCGGACAACGATCCGGATATCGTAGCCGAGAACCAGGACATTGTCGCCCGCAACGAACGTCGGGTAGAGACCAAATCCTATATCAACAATCCCAATCTCAACTGGCTCTATTACCTGAACCCCCGGGACATCTTTTTCGGGATCAAGTTTGAATTCTAAGAGTGCAGCATGTTGGGAATGTCGACAGAGTCTCTGTTGATACAATGATTGCAATCAACTGTTTTATCAAGATAAGGATGTGAGCGATGAAACAATTCAGGCGAAAGCTGCCGATCTCGAATGCTGTCGTAACCCTGACCCTGATCCTGTTGCTCGGGTTTGCCGTCAATTCGGTGATGGCCCAGGCGGTGTTGCAGCTGCGTATCGGTATGTTACAGAGTTTTTTCCGGGAAGATGGTATGGAGCCGGAACACGCGTTTCTTAAAATTCAGCAGACCGGTCTGGAATATCCGGCATTGTATCCCGACCAGGATCACCAGGCGGCCAAGGCTCTCTGGATCGGCACCAGCGATTTCAGCGACCACGCCATGTACGGCGGCAGTTCTTATCCCTACAAGGTGGTTCATGTGGGGCCACGTGGCTGGGATACCGAACGTGAATTTATGCCCGTCGAATTCAAGCTGATCGGTCGATTCGATCACCCAACGGTGATCGTCGATGGCCTGAGCAACGTGACAGACCTGATCAATACGGAAAATCTGGATAAAGTCGATCCCGATCTTCCGGCCCACCGCATGATTTACAATGTGGTCAACACCTCCATCGGCGTGACCATGACGCGAAAAATCTATGCCTGGGGTCGAAAACATCACGACAATTATTTTATCTATGACTATACCTTTAAAAATACCGGTAACATGGACACCGATCCGGAGATCGAGCGTCCCGATCAAACCCTCACCGATGTCTGGTTTTTTTACCAGTACCGCTATGTGGGAACCCGGGAGGGAACGGACTGGACCCAGCTCAACTCTCCGCGCTGGGGCATCAATCAGACGTTGAGCAACCGCGGTGAATTCAAAGAGTCCGACAGTGAAGGTCAGTGGACCTATACCGGCGATTACGAGGACTGGCTGGAAGGCGATGCAAATGCCGACTCGATGCGCTGCACTTTTGCCTGGATGGGTCGCCACTCCAAGTCCGAGTACGATTTGCTCGGAGCTCCGGATGTCAACTATGGCACCGGCCGACTGGGAACCCCTCATTTTACCGGCAATATCACGCTGCACGTGGATAAAGCCGCGGACGATCCCAGTGACGATCCCACTCAACCCCGGACCACCAGCTATCAGCAGTCCGATGATCCTCCCACCCGTCCCAATGACCAGTTTGACAGAACCCGCATGCAGGAAGAATGGGACTGGATCACACGGGGACACCGCAAACCCCGTCATGATGAAGCCGTCGGCGACGGTTATCCCGATCTATTTGAAGGGACACCGGGTGGATTCTCCAATTGTATCGGTTATGGGCCCTATACTCTGGGACCCGGCGACAGTGTCCGTCTGGTCATCGCGGAAGGCGTTGACGGACTGAGCCGCGCCATGGCCGACTCTGTCGGTAAAGAGTGGTACGCGGATTATACCGATACACGGGAATCCAGCACCTTTACTCTTCCGGATGGATCTACGACCACAGATGCCGATGAATACAAGAATGCATGGGTGTATACCTCCCAGGATTCATTGTTTGAAACCTTTAGCTATGCCCGGGCCAATTTCGAAAACGGCTATGATATGACTTTGCCCCCGCCCCCACCGGACTTTTTCGAGGTTACATCCGGCGGTGATCGTATTCAGCTCTCCTGGTCCGCCAGCGCGGAAGGTGATCCCCGATTTGCAGGGTATCGTGTCTATCGCGCCGTGGCCAAACCCGATACCACCTATGATCTGATCTTCGAGTGTGGTCCCGGAACCGACAACAGCTCCATTGTCAACAACTATGACGACACCACGCCCATCCGTGGCTATTCATATTACTATTATATCACCACATTCGGAAATGACGACCAACAACTGGAAAGCAGTCTGTTCTGGACCCGAACCACAGAACCTGCCTTTCTACGTCGACAACCCGGAGCGTCGCTCCAGGACATCCGAGTGGTGCCGAATCCGTTCGTGATTCGAAATCGCAGAATGCAGTATCCCGGCGAGCCGGACAAGATCATGTTCCTGGATATCCCCGGCGAGTGTACCATCAGCATCTATACGGAACGAGGGGACAAGATTGCCACCGTCGAACACAATGATGGCAGTGGTGATGAGACCTGGAACTCATCTACAGAATATGGCCAGGTGATCGTGAGCGGAGTGTATATCGCTGTTTTTGAAACCCCGGACGGGGAGCGAGCCATCCGCAAGTTTGTCGTCATTCGATAATAAAGAACGAGGAGTTTTGACATGAAGCGATATAGAATCGGGGCACTGATAGCGATTGTTGTGGTCGCTTTGATGGCACCGCAACTCCACGCTCAACAGAAACTGGCCCAAACCGGTTTTCAGTTTCTCAGCCTCAGTACCGATGCACGGGCTGCAGCCATGGGCGAGGCGTTTACCGCCGTCAATGGCGGGTCGTCCAATATGTTTTACAATCCCGCCTGCATGGCCCTGCAAACCCAGACCATCGAAATGTCCATCAGCCAGATGAAGTGGATCGCCGATATCAACTATTTCGGCGGTGGTGTGATCTTTCGACCCAGCCGGGGTGCCTTTGGTGTTTTTGGTCTCAGTTTTACCACAGTGGACTATGGTGACTTTTTGGGAACCATGGTGGCCGAGAATGATAAAGGTTACGAGGATACCGGCACCTTTTCCCCCTCTTCCATGGCCATTGGGTTGAGCTATGCCAACCAGTTAACCGACCGCTTTTCTGTTGGTGGCACGGTAAAATGGGCCCGTCAGGATCTGGGCAGTCATTCGGTCATCTCCAATCCCGCCCTTTTCAGAGAAGACCTCACCGAGGCCAGCCTGGTGTCCGAAGGATACCAGCTGGATGTGGCCGCGTTCGATTTTGGTACCTATTTTCGAACCGGATTCAAGAGTCTGGCCTTCGGAATGTCGGTGCGCAATTTTTCCCAGGAAGTCGAATATGAAACCGAGGGATTTCAATTGCCTTTGACATTTAAAATCGGCTTCTCCATCGATGCTCTGGATTTTCTTCCCAGCAAACCGAATGGACATTCGTTGTTGCTGGCCGTGGATGCGGCGCATCCACGTTCCTTTCCCGAATATTTCAGCGTAGGAGGGGAATATACACTGTTGGACGTGCTGTCGTTGCGAGCCGGATATGTAGGCAGCCAGGACGAATACGGGCTCTCTGCCGGTTTTGGTGTGCAAAAATTTGGTATGGGCATTCATTATGCCTATTCACCCTTTAGCATGTTTGATGATGTGAATCGGTTGACGGTGCAGGTCGCTCTGTAAAGTACCCACAGATCGATTCCCATCTGATTGAGCCGGCCCCGCGCGGGCGATATAGGACAGATGATTTCGTATCGGTAAATACCGAAAAAGAGTTTAAAACTGGTTTAATGGGAAGGATTGTCAGCAATGAATAGACTCTCCGTAATCTTTAAAGTCGGACTCGTGTTCATGATCGGGGTCTTTATGATGACCGGGTGTGAGAATGACACACCGGACAGCATATACGACCCCAATGAAGAAGGCCTGCCCGCTCCTGTCATTCAGAATATGGTGGCTGAACCGACCGACAATGGTTCTGCCCTGGCTGGATTGTCCGAAATTACCATTACCGGACAAAATTTTTCGTCCATTCCCGAGAACAATCTGGTGTATTTTAATGACTCGCAGGCAGAGGTGCTGAGTGCGTCAAACACACAGATCGTGATCAAAACGCCTCCAACGGTAGGAGACAGTATCCGGGTTCGGGTCACCGTGGCCGGATCCGAGTATTTTGCCGACCTAATCTATTACAAAGTCGTTCCCGCCGTACAAGAGATCGGTTTGTTCAAAGAGGATGACCTGGGACTCCTGATTGCCGCCGATGGCAATGAGAATTTGTTTTTGGGCCTGCGCAGCAAGATGATCAAAAAGGTCGATCCCACCTTTGCCACCACCGAGTATTTTATCAAACCCTATCTCAACGGCAACAGCATGCGATATTATGCTGAAAAAGACGCGCTCTTGTTCAGCATCGCTTTTGGGCGGGTTAAATACATCACCACATTTTTGCCAGACGGCACTGAAGGTGAAAAATATACCTTTCGTTCGGAACCCACCGGTTTCGATTTCGGTCCGGATGGCAATATCTGTGTCGCCGTTGGCCAGAGCCTGTATCAATTAAATCCTGCGGATGGATCTGACGAAGAGATCCTAGACGTGGGGGTCGATATTGAAAAGGTACGGGTATTCAACGGCTATGTCTATTTCAGCAACAGCGATGACATCGAACAAACCGCCACCATCTGGAAAGCGGAAATTCAGGACGGCGCGCTGGCGGCTCCGGAAGAGGTGCTCGCATTGACCGCCTCTGACTGGCTGGAAGGATATGCCATCAATGATTTTACGTTTGCCCAGGATGGAACCCTGTACCTGGTCTCCGACCACCCCGAATATGGGTTGTGGATGTACAATGAAACCGACGGCAGCCACGGTACGGTATACGAAAACCTGCTGTCAGCTGATTTCCTGGGTGCAGAGTTTCAGAGTATGGACGCCCTGACCTGGGGCAATGATCGTTTCTTATATGTGGTACAGATACTCAATACTGCGGGTGTTGAAACCATGAAGCTTTGGAAAGTCAATATGCTCAAATCCGGTGCGATCTATTATGGTCGGTAAAAAACACTAACCGAATGAAAGGAGGGATGCATAGCCTTTCCCGTGTGACTTTTTAATTAAGCGGCATAATCGATTATTTCACAGGAGGGAAACATGAAGAAGCTGTTTGTTACTGCACTTGTCGTGCTGTTCGCTTTGCCCGCTTTTGCGTGGGAGTGGACCAAAGTGGATCAGCCCTGGGTTTATGACACTGTTCTGGATTCTGCTTCGGGTTGTCATGGTGTGGTCGTGGACAACAACGACCGTATCTGGACCGCCAATTACTATGAGACGATGAAAGTTTTCAATCCGGATGGATCTTT
>CAYPUH010000135.1:0-11578 GCA_964413725.1 uncultured Cytophagia bacterium | reverse complement strand
GTACGGCTTATCCCAGCGGAACAGGATTCAGGATTTGAACGATACTTGGGATCAAATGTACACATTTCAACTCGTTCAACGCAACCGCTATTTATATATTGATGTGGATCGCCAGACCACAGCCCATCTTATCATGCGCCATCTACAGCAGTGACGCGTCTTTGTCCTATCGCAAGGACAATAGTATCCGGGCCCGGATTGTTCAAACGGAAAACGGTTCGCATCCCTAAAAAAAAATGGTATATTATGTTGCAACAAAAAACACCATTCACAAGACGTTCGATTATATGACCGTTACTGGAAAGACAAGATGAACAAAACAGATCGATCGCTTTTGATCATTATGGACTGGAAGCCTCCCGCGAACTGGACCTTTCTATCCTCATTAACGCACCTGTTCGGATCGGTAGAGATACATGCCACCGATGTACCGAAAAGTTTCAACAATCGACTCGAAAAAGTATTCAAAGTGTGGAAAGGCTATCTCCTCTCCACGTTGCACGTGAGTTTCAGGGCATCGCGATATGATGTGATTTATGCCTGGCACGCGGTTATGGGATTGATCCTGGCAGGAATCCTGCGCCTGGCTCATATTCAGAAACCGCGTGTGGTCATCGCTCAATTTATCGAACCGGACCGTGGAGATGGCTGGATGCAACGCCTCCGCCAGGCCTTTGTTCGGTACTGTCTCAAACGAGTGGATTTGGTTCTGACCTTTTCCAGCATCGAGGTTACACGATATCGGCAACAATTCAAGGCAGGACATACACAGTTTGACTTTATTCCTCTGGGATATGATTTTTCTTCACAGCCCGTAAGCGATGAGGGATACATCTTTAGCGGAGGACGGAGCAACCGGGATTATCAGACCCTGGTGGAAGCGGTGAAAGACAACCCCGTTGCCACACATATCGTGGCTCAACGGCATAATCTCCAGGGGATCCTTCTTCCCGATCATATTCAGGCTTATTATGGCGTCTTTGGCGTCGAGTTTGACAGGTTCATCGCAAACGCCCATATGGTGGTGGTCCCCCTGGATCGGGCCGATGAATCATCGGGACAGCTTGTGGTCCTGCAAGCCATGGCGTATGGCAAACCCGTCATCGTGACTGAAAACGCAGGCATTCTCGACTATATCGAACCAGGAACCGACGCTCTGGTCGTGCCGCCACACGACAGCCAGGCTCTGCGCCGTGCGATCCTTCGCATCTCCGGGGATCATGACCTCTGGCAACAACTCAGCCATGCCGGTCAACAACGGGCGCAAGACTATACTCTGCACCGCTTTGCCCACCGTGTCGCCGGTCGACTGGCTCTCTTTCTCGACGCCTGACCTCCCTTCACTTTTCGTACTTTACTCGCTTCCCGTAAACCTGTTCCTTACTGATTATTTATGGATTTTAAAGCCAACATTGATTCCAGCCACTCTGCTGCCATACTGAATGCCTCTTTTCTTGAAAATGCATCACTGGTGTCCGGTTGACAAACCGGACACCAGTGAAAATGCATCGTGAAATAGTTTGCATTTTAAGGGATGATATCATTGTGCCTGACTGTTAAAAGCAATGAATGAGATTCATAGTTACTGATCATCTGTAGAATACAACGAGACGGTGATTTTGACAAACGAACAACAACGCATGCACAGCAAAGCAATGGATGAGTGGCGACTCTGGGGTCCCTATCTCTCCGAACGTCAATGGGGCACGGTTCGCGAGGATTACAGCACCGATGGAAATGCCTGGGACTTTATCACCCATGACATGGCCAGAAGCAAGGCCTACCGCTGGGGGGAGGATGGCATCGGTGCCGTGTCCGATACTCTGCAGCGACTCTGCCTCAGTCTAGCCCTGTGGAATGAAAAGGATCCCATCCTTAAAGAACGATTCTTTGGACTCACCGGAACCCAGGGAAATCATGGCGAGGATGTCAAGGAACTCTATTATTATCTGGACAATCTTCCTTCACATGCCTATATGAAAATGCTCTACAAGGTTCCACAAGGCCAATTTCCCTACCAACAGCTTGTCGAAACCAATCGGTCGCGGGACAAGACAGTGCCCGAATTCGAATTGCTGGACACCGGGATATTCGACGAGGATCGGTATTTCGATGTTTTTATTGAATATGCAAAAGAGGATATTGAAGATATTGTTCTTCGTATCAGGGCCGTAAACCGGGGACCGGAGGCAGCACCGATCCACCTCATTCCCCTACTCTGGTTCCGAAACACATGGTCGTGGGGGTATGACCGGGTCAAGCCCCGGATCCGACTAAAGAAACACAATGTGCTCGAGGCCGATCATCCGACACTGCGGCGATTCTTCCTCCACATAAAGGGTACGCCCGAAATCTTGTTCACCGAAAACGAAACCAATACTCCACGTCTCTATCATCAGGATGCAAGAGGCCCTTTTAAGGATGGATTCCATGATCGGATCATCCATGACCGAAACGATGCTGTTTATCATCAACATCAAGGCACCAAAGCCGGTCTGTGGTACCGATTTATGATTCCAGCCGGTGGTGAGGAATACATCACCCTGAGACTCGCCCGAAAGCGACTCTCGCATCCCTTTGAATCCATTGAAAAGATCATCGACCAGCGCGTACAGGATGCAAATCATTTTTACGAGGAATTGCAGAGGGGTCTGCACGATATAGATGAACAAAGGGTGCAACGTCAGGCTCTTGCCGGCCTGTTGTGGTCCAAACAATTTTACTATCTGGATATTCCCCAGTGGCTGCAAGGCGATCCCGACGGACCTCCCCCACCGGCGCAGCGGGCGACAATCCGAAACACGGATTGGGAGCATTTGAACAACGCTGATATCATTTCCATGCCGGATACATGGGAGTACCCATGGTACGCGGTTTGGGATCTCGCCTTTCACTGCATTCCGTTTGCCATGATCGATCCAGACTTTGCCAAGCAACAATTGTTTCTCTTTACCCGGGAATGGTACATGCACCCCAATGGGCAGTTGCCGGCCTATGAGTGGAACTTTGGCGATGTCAATCCCCCCGTTCATGCCTGGGCAGCATGGCGAGTCTATAAAATCGAAAAGAAACAGCGGGGACACGGTGATCTCGACTTTCTGGAGCGGATCTTTCACAAACTCTTGCTCAATTTTACCTGGTGGGTCAATAAAAAAGATCAGCATGGCAAAAATATATTTCAGGGCGGCTTTCTCGGCATGGACAATATCGGGGTCTTTGACCGCAGCAAAGCGCTTCCCACCGGCGGACATATCGATCAGGCAGATGGAACGGCCTGGATGGCGATGTTTTCTCTCAATATGCTTCGTCTATCTCTGGAATTGTCGCGAACCAGACCCCTCTATCAGGATCTTGCCACAAAGTTTTTCGAACACTTTTTATACATTGCAGGGGCGATGACCCATGTGGGACCGGACCAGATCGGACTGTGGGATGAAACCGACGAGTTCTTTTACGATGTGCTGCATCTTCCCGACGGCCATTCACAGCAACTTCGGGTGCGATCCATGGTGGGCTTGATTCCCCTGTTTGCCGTGGAAGTCCTGGAACCGGATCTGATGCGTCAGGTCCCGGAATTTGAAACCCGTCTGAACTGGTTTCTGCGCTACAAACCGGAACTGGCTCGTCTCGTGTCGCGCTGGACCGAACCAGGTATGGGCGAACGCCGTCTCCTCTCGTTACTGAGAGGACATCGAATGAAAATGCTTTTAAAACGAATGCTGGACGAGAGTGAATTTTTGTCACAGTATGGCATCCGCTCGCTCTCCAAAGTGTATGAACAGAATCCCTATACACTGCATATGAACGGATCGACCTACTCTGTCGGGTATCAACCTGCAGAATCGGATTCCTACATGTTCGGTGGAAATTCCAATTGGCGGGGTCCGATCTGGTTTCCGGTCAACTATCTGATCGTCGAATCGTTACAACGGTTTCATCACTATTACGGTGATGACTTTAAAATCGAGCATCCCACCGGTTCCGACCGGATGATGACCATTCAGGACGTTGCCAATGAGCTCTCTCGCCGATTGACACGAATCTTTTTGCGCGATTCCTCCGGACGCCGGCCGGTCTTTGGAAATATAGAAAAACTGCAAACCGATCCGAATTTCAGGGATTATGTTCCGTTCTATGAATATTTTCATGGTGACACCGGCCGTGGTGCGGGAGCAGCCCATCAGACCGGATGGACCGCACTGGTGGCCAAACTATTGCAGCCACGGCAGGGATAACGCCAATCCTGCCGTTTGATTGTTAACCTTTGACCCATGAATGGGGCCATCAGGTGACAGAACGCGAGATAAGAGATAAAAGACTGGAAAAAATGAAACAAATGTCTGCCAATAAAGAAACCCCGGAAGTGGTGATGCCGCATGTGCCGGTGGAAAAACTCCTGAACAGCCAAAAAGCGCTGGTCACCGGTGCCAACTCGGGGATCGGACGAGGTATTGCTCTGGCGCTTGGCAAAGCCGGGGCAGATGTGGCTGTCAACTATGTAACCAACCCCGAAGCCGCGGATAAAGTGGTCAAAGAAATCCAACAAAACGGCAGCCAGGCGTTTGCTGTAAAAGCAGATGTTTCCCGGGAAGATCAGGTCAAGGACATGTTTACCACACTCCTGGACCGCTTTGGGACTCTGGATATTCTCATCAACAACGCCGGAATCCAGCGGGACGCCCCGATGGATGAATTGACATTGCAGCAGTGGCAACAGGTGATCGATGTCAATCTTACCGGCCAGTTTTTATGCGCCCGGGAAGCGATCCGCGAATTTAAACGTAAAGGTGTGGTTGCCGATATCTCCTGTGCAGCCGGTAAAATCATCTGTATCAGTTCCGTCCACGAGGTGATCCCCTGGGCCGGACATGTCAACTATGCCGCATCCAAGGGAGGCGTCAATATGATGATGCAGAGCATTGCACAGGAAGTCGCCCCCTTTCGCATCCGGGTCAACAACATCTCTCCCGGGGCGATCCGAACATCCATCAATCGCGACACGTGGAGCACCCCGGAAGCACTGGCATCTCTTAAGACCCTGATCCCGTACAATCGTATCGGTAACGTGGACGATATCGGCCGGGCAGCTGTCTGGCTGGCATCAGATCAGGCCGATTACATCACCGGAACGAGTCTGTATATCGATGGTGGTATGACCCTCTACCCGGGGTTTGCCACCGGCGGATAATTAAAGGATAAATCATCACAACGAAAAAAAAGGAGACACTATGTCTTTTCTAAACCGTCTCGCACCACATGCTCACTGGTTCCCGGATTCGGTGCAAAGCACCGAATCCCCAATATAATCAATATGATATTTTCACCAATTGGGTGAAAATGTCAATTTCTTTAAGCAGAATATAATCATAACGATAGTTTTTGTTGGATTCTGTTAACACAGAATCCAGGTGGTTGCTGCGTTTGTCTATCGCAAGCGTATTTCTGTATCACGGACTGACAAAATTCCCCACACTGGGTGGATTCGCCCAGTCGACGGGCTTGCCAATGTTCATAGCAGTGCTCGTTGCCTTGCTGGAAAGCCTCGGCGGATTGCTCGTCCTCATCGGCGGGGTTACCAAAGATCGGGTTACACGAATCGGAGCCTTGTTTATCGCTCCTGTAATGGTCGGTGCCATCGTCATGTTTCACTGGGGAGCCTGGAACACATTTTCACAAACAGAAACCCACCCGATGGGCGGTATGGAATTTCAGGTCGTTCTTTTGTTTGTTTCTCTGTATCTGCTGATCAAAGGCAATACGGTTCAATCGTAAACCTAAAAAAAGCGACAGGGCCGTTTCAACCTGTCGCTTTTTCCGTTACAGTACGACCTTGCCAGTATCATCCCGTTTGGTGATACCGTTGTATCAACGACCAGATCTGCTCAAAAGCCTCCACAAAGGCCTCACGGTCGGTTTCATCAAAGGGAGCAATAAAGAATTCAAACGCCTTGACCATGGCCGTTCGCCGCTCTAGCATCCGACGCTCACCTTCGGCTGTAAGACGTAGAGTCGTCTGACGTCGGTCTGTTTCCCCGCTCCGTTTTTCAACGCATCCCATATCAATGAGACGATGCGCCAATTCCGTGCCGGTGGAAGCGGCCAGGCCCAGCGCGAGATTGAGATCGCTTTGACGCATGGGTTGCCGGGTGGACAGGATGATCAATGCCTGAAATTGTCGCATGGTCATATCGTCGTGTCGGGGAGCATGAGCCCGCAGTTGATGAAAGGCCCCCATGATTCGGGGAGTCAGTTCGGCCAGACGCTGTGCAGAATCATCACTCATCCACGACCCTCCTTAATAAAAACACAAAAATCACAACCGGACCAGCTGCGATACCTACGGACACAAAGGGTTCCCCTGCTCGGGCTCACGTCAGGGTCAAATGGATGGAAACCGGCTGTTGAGACCGAGGAAAAACCGGCGACCGATCCACGGACCAAACTCTTTATCGACAAAATCCAGTGCGTTGGTGAGTCCGACACGGGCTGTCAACAGCCGGTGCAGTTTTGCGGTCAGGGTAATATCCAACAGGCCGTACCCCTTTTTGCGGTCCAGACGATAATCACCGAGTTGGGTATCGAACACGTTGACATCCCGGGCACTAAAGAGCTGTTGACGCACCGACAGATTCAGTTTGTGGTCCCAAATGGCCCAATTGGTGCGGATGGTGGCTGCATGGGGAGTGACGGAACTGACCAATTCGCTGTCCGAATGATCAATATCAGTGTAATTATAGCCCAACAGGAAATTCAGATTGCGGGTAATATAAACACGGCTCTGCCATTCCATGCTGGTGAACGTAGCCTCTTCCACATTGTCATAGCTCAGCATTTGTCGCCCGATCACCACGTCCGTGATCAGATTTTCCACTTTACTCCGGGAGACATTCAAGGTGGTTTGCACACGATCGCCATAGGTCCAATCCATTCCCATGCTGTAGCCTGTAGAGGATTCGGGGTCTAGATCCGGATTCCCTATCACCGTGATATAGGGATTTTGATAATCGATATACATATCCAGAAAAGAGGGAGCCCGAAACCCCCCTCCCCATGATCCGCGCAGTTTTAGATCCGACGCGAGCGTATAGAGGGCACTGACTCTTGGACTGAAATAATTGTCGATGGTGCTGAATGTATCATATCGTCCACCCAGCAGCACCGTCAGACGCTGCCAGGGTTGAATTTCAGATTGCAGAAAGAAGCCATGCTCATCGCGGCTCATTTCATAACCCCGCACACGGTCGGAACGATAGACATCATGAGAATAATCATATCCAAAATCGAGATGCAAACCGGGCCGCACCGGAAGAGAGACATCGGAACGAAATCCGCTCATACGTTCGCGGGTGGTATCGATACTCGTCGCATGGGGCCACCTTTCGGGTGTATTCGAGTACATTCGTCGATAATCAGATACATATCCCCGAACACGTGCCTGCACAGCACCAAATCCGCGGTTCCAGTCCACATGTGAACGAATCCGTCGAACCTCAGTGGTATTTAGATCCAGTCCTCCCATCATACTCGCAGATTCGGTATCCAGTTCATCGGTTTTCAAAGTGGTACCCACACTGAATTGTCCCAAAGGTGAATCGGGCAACTGCAGACGACCGCTGAACCGGCTGGCCTGACGATCGGTCACATCGATAGTGGATTCATTCTTGTCGACACCTCCCGTGCGATGGTCAGCATTAAAAATATATCCGACATCCTTGACCTGCCCGCGAAGGCTGAGCGATCCGCTATAGAGGTCATCCGATCCGGTTCGGGCAGTAGCATCCACCTGAAACACATTTGAATACCCTTGTGTGATGATATTGATCACCCCTCCCATCGCCTCACTGCCATACAGCGAGGACGCCGGTCCTTTCAGAATCTCGACCTGCTGAATCTGGTCGGCATCGAGAAGATCTGCTTCCAATCGATTGTTCAAGCGTCCGGCAATGGGCAGTCCATCTTTAAGAATGAGAACATGTCGACTGTCAAATCCGTTGAGACGCAATACTTTGCCACCGGAGCTGTTGGCTTCGATCATCACTCCCGGACGATCATCCAGCGCATCGGCAAGTGTCTCTGCCCCCCGACGCTCGATCTCCTGAGCCGTGACGAGTTCGGTTTGTATGGGCACATTTTCCAACAGTCGGTTGGAACGGGTCGCCGTAACAACGATTCGGTCTGTCCGGAAAACACTCTGTTCGAGTTGAAACAATACAGTTTTCTTACCATCGATCGTTATGGTTCTGACAACCGGTTTATAGCCAACACGGGTGACCCGAAGACGGATCTGGCCGTCTGGTATTTCGTCGATGCGAAACGACCCGGAACCGTCCGCGGCAGCACCCAGTCCCCTATTCAGAATCTCGATGTTGGCATTCGCCAGCGGAGTATCCGTTTCGCGATCCACGACCTGACCGGTCAGAACTGCGGCAACACCTGTTCCCGACAGGATGACACTGAGCAACAAAAAAGGCAAAATCCGGCACAGACTCTTCATCACTCACTCCTTTTTACACAAGCCTCGACTAAAACTGTTGCTATTGTTTCGTATTTACGAAATATAATACAAAAAGCAGAGGAAAGCAAGTAGAGTCCGCACAATCGGATTCTGCAGAATTCGTTACCAGTATCCGGTTCGTCTGAACGGATGGAGGCGTTGGTTACCACTGTTCATAGTGAACCAAGTCATCCAGATCTTTTCTCTTTTTGGGCCCCGGGGTGTCGGCGGCATATCCCAGAGGCGTAAAGGCGATGGGGTCCACATCATCGGGAAGATTCAAAATCTCACGGGCGGCTTTGGGATCAAAGGCGGCAACCCAGCAAGTCCCCAGGCCCTCGGCAGTGGCGGTGAGAACGAGATGATCCATGGCAATCGTGGTATCTACATCGGCATAATTTTTTCCATCCTTCCGGGACCAAGCCGCTTCGGGACAGGCCACAGCGCAGATCACGATGGGCGCTGCGCTGAACCATTCCCGTTTGTAGATTCGTTTGAGTTCCTCCTTACGTCCTTTGGTATGAATCACAATCAGCTTAAAGGGTTGTTTATTGACGGCAGTAGGAGCCAGCCGGGCGGCATTCAGTACGGTTTCCAGTTTGCTCTGCTCCACCGTATCGTTCTTGTAGGCCCGGACGCTGTAACGGTTTTCTATGACATCCTGAATGTGCATAATACGTCTCCTTTCATAGGAATAACGGGTATATGGTGTGAAATCCTATCCTGTGGATGGACCTCCCTCTCTACCTGACTGAAGGAACGTTACCAGGAGGGTGAGGACAATGACGGCGGAGCATTCTCTTCAGCTGAGGCCCACCCTCTATTGGGTTCCGGACCCAATATCAGATGCAAATGCCCTCCTGTCACCAATTCGCTGTGACGAAACCAACTCGTTGTCAATGGCTCTCCATCGAGTGTGGCGGACTGAATATAGATATTCTCCGGAGCCTGGTTTTCCGTTGTTATAGCAAACATATTTCCATTGTAAAAATCATCATCCAGGTGAATCTCTATCCGATCGAACACGGGCGTGGTGATTTCATAAACAGGGTTGGGATCACAGCCGCCGCGCATATCGAAAAGACCGATCGCCATCATCGCGCTAAGAGCGCCCATTTGACCCTGATCTTCATCCCCCCCATATCCGGAAGAGGGTGTAATACCGCCAAAGACGGTTTGATGGACCGCCCGCACCCATTTTTGTGTCAGCCATGGGGCTCCGGCATGGGTAAAGAGATGGGCAGTGGCGGTACAGGGTTGATTTCCATAGCTGATGGTGCTTTGACCATGCTTGCCTCTGGGTGTGCTGAATCCGGTTTCCTGGGCATGTTCAAGCGCGGTTTCGAGCTTTTGCAGGAACGGTTTCCTTCCGCCCATCAGCTCGATCAGACCCTGCACGTCGTGAGGAACATACCAGGTATATTGCCAAGCGTTTCCTTCCACCCATCCCGTCCGCGACAAGGGGTCAAAGGGAGTGAGCCAAGAGCCGTCCAGAGTGCGCGGTCGCATAAAACCGGTTTCCGGATTCCACAGATGACGATAGTGACGGCTGCGTCGGAAAAACATCGAGCTATCCTGCCTATGACCGAGAGACCCGGCCAGTTGAGCCAGACACCAGTCCTGGTAGGCATACTCGAGTGTTTGACCGGCCCCCTCCACATGGATTCCCTCGGCCTGAATCCCCAGGGGAACGTATCCCCGCTCGATGTAATACTCGATGCCGCCTCCTGTTTCACCCTCATGCTCATAGCCCGCCCGACTTCGGATACCACCAGGAAAGGCATTCTTGTACAGGCCCTGATAGGCTTTTTGTGCATCAAATCCGCAGATTCCTTTGAATCGTGCGGCGGTCATAAACGGAGTCGCGGGATCTCCGATCATGACAAAGGTATAGTTCCCGCCGGAGGGACCTCTGGGAATCAAACCGTCCGAATTATACATATCCAGGAAACACCGACAGAAATCCTGCATCACATCGGGGCACACTAGGGGCCAGAGCAGGTTCAGTCCCCACTGAGCTCCCCACAACGCATCCGAATTGTGATGGTTGTAGGCCGGAACGCCATGGTCATCGCGGGGTATCCGACGAATGACGGTTTTGGAACCGGTCCGATCCGCATATCGTCCATCGACATCACTGACAATCCGGCGTCCCAGCAATGCGTGCCACAGGTCGGTATAGAACTTGATGCGGTGGGCACGGGTACCGCCGCTTACTGAAATGCGGGATAACCGGTCATTCCAGATCTGTCTGGACTCTGCACGCACCCGGTCAAAATCCCAGTGAGGCATTTCGGTATTCATATTGCGCCGGGCGCCCTCGATATCCACATAGGAGATGGCCACTTTGAGGTAAATCGGCTGCCCGGCGGAAACCATATACCGAACCGCACAACCCAAATCAGGACCCCTTGCCTCTTTGGAATCCACCCGGGAACTGTCATTCCAAATGGCAAACGATGAAAAGGGGTGCCGGAAGCGGGCGACAAAATAGACCGGTGTGGGCCGTGGACGTCTGCCGGTAGGGGCCATGACCGACATGCCTTCGAGTTCCCGGGGCCCTGCCTGACGGGCAGTCGCTTCGATCATTGCGCCGTGACCGAGGAACGCACCGAGATCGAACAGGATCCACAGCGAATCGGCATGTCCCACACGGTATCTATGCAAAGCTGTCCTCACCGTGCTGGTCAGTTCGACCCGTATATCATAGTCCAAAAGATCGAACGCATGATAGCCGGGCTCGGCGATTTCCGTATCGTGAGTATATCGGGATTTGTATTGATCCATACCCAGATGTCCACGAAAGGGTCCGGTCGTGGGCATCACCGGGATGCCGGAGAGCTGCCAGGCGTGAATATGGCTGATACATCGAATGCTATCCTCCTGATATCGATACCCAGACCTCCAGGATCCACGGGTTATCATATCCGGACTTGGATTGATCATCCCGAAGGGACGGCAGGCCGCAGAAAAAAAGAACCAGCGGGAATGGGCAGAATCGATACAGGGGTCCACGAGATCCACCGGTTCCAGGCTCGGTACAGCTGCGGTAACGACAACAGAAACCAGGGCGAGACAATAGAC
>CAYPUH010000134.1:0-11671 GCA_964413725.1 uncultured Cytophagia bacterium | reverse complement strand
ATTAAACCCATCAGCATTCAGGCTTTTGCAGGAAAGATTGATTTCAACAGACTCAACCCCGTCATGAAAAATCTGGTAAAGTATGTTTTACTAAAACTCGACTTACCGTCCCACTACTCTGTCGATGCGCGCAATTGGCAAAAGATTCAGCATTGGGCGGAAGAGATTCGGGAACACCTGATCAAAGAAAGCAATCTAAGCATGGTAGAACACTAGAACCATTGCACAGGACTTTAGAAAAATTACAAACAAATTACGTCTGCCGTCCCAACGTTGCAACAGGGTTTGACATCCCGTCGCATCCCCTGTTGACAAATGCATTCCATTTTTAGAAATTAATTTGAGATTGTAAACATTATTTTTATATTCACATGCTCGAGAATAAAAACCCCACATGCCAAACACAGATGAATGCGCCAAACCAAAGGTGTAAAAGATGAAACTCCTCATTTCCTACAGCTCCGGTTTTGGATCCACTCGTGAAGTGGCTGAAAAGATTTCCGAAATTCTCGCTCAGAAAGACAATTTTAGTGTCGAGGTGCAATCCATTGATAACGTGGGAAGCATCACAGACTATGACGGATTGGTCGTGGGCACCTCGGTTCGAGCCGACAGGCCGCTGGCCAACGTACGAGATTTTTTCGCCACTCACAAAAAAGAACTCGAGACAAAAAAACTGGCCCTTTTCGCAGTCTGTCTCTCTGCGAACAACCAGGAGGGCCGTGAGAGAGTCATACAGGACTATCTCGCACAAATCGTTACACGATACCCTCAAATACAATTTGTGAGTGTGGAGGCGTTTGGGGGAAAGATTGATTTTGACAAGCTCAATCCCGTCATGAAATCTCTGATGAAACGAGTGCTTCAAAAGACCGGTCTGCCATCGGAAGGCAGCATAGACACCCGGGACTGGGACATTATTGGCGAATGGGCAAAGCAGTTAACGGACAAATTCAGTCAAAACGGCACGCTTTGACTGAATGATCCTCTCAGTCATGGGACATCAATCAATCTGATACACACATCTTCTATAGCCTCTGTCGCCTAAAGACCGCTTTCTATCTAACACCCCATGGGGGTCAATCGTTGAATTGTGGGGGGTATTCATGTCCATGAAAACCGCCTTTCAATCCCTTCACAGTTTGGTGATGCAAACCTAACATCTCCATACGCTTCAACAAAAATCACGCTCTTGAACAACCGATTATAAATCGAGTACCGGGAGAAAAAGATTGGCCTGGGGCAGGACATATCCTTCCCTCAGCCCTCGTATCTGTTTCCCGATATCGATCCACGCTTCTTGCAAATTCCGAATCGGAATCAATCCCATCTTCTCAACCACATCGGGATCTAACGCGGATAACAAATATATCCGTACGGTTTCAATTTTTTGTCTCAACGATAGCGCAGTGTGTCCATTTATCTGATAATCCACCAAAAGCAACTGTCCGATATTTTTGGCGGAGCCAGCATGTGCATAGGGTAAAAAGGTTGATGATCCGATTCCCTGACCGCACTCGGAAGCGATCACCAGAAACCCACCCGGTTTGACCGCCTGAAAGGCATGGTGTATGGCCTTGTGAGATTGTATTAAATTGCTATCTGTGGGATGCCCACCGCCACTGGCCAGTACAATAGGTGCTTTTTGAGATATCGTCAGGGTATACAATTCTTTCACGCGAGGAATCAGGTGCCGCTGGACCCGCAGGACAGGACCGGCCTCTGAACAGACAATATCACCGCCGGGACTGAGAACAACCTGGAAGGACAAGCACGGTACACGGTCGACGATTTGAACAAGATCCTGATAAACCGGATTGGTGTCGATATTCCCCTCACAGCACTCTGGATGGAAAAGACCGGTTTCCGGATCGAGCGTTCTTCGATGATTGGCCCGAATCGTCTCATAACCCGCAATTCCTGGCAGGAGCATTTTGGGTCCACCACCAAATCCGGCAAAATAGTGGAAGAGAATTCCCCCCACCGTCAAGACAATGTCGGCCTCCTCTATCTTTCTATTGATGGTTATAGGAGTACCATATGAGGTTTGTCCAAGTGAGATGAGCTGCTCCGAATTCCTGCTGTCATGCTGTGAGACCGGCACACGGCTCAAGATGGTTTCCCCAACAAGGTCTTTTAATGTCGACTCCGGTTGAACCGCATGACTGCCGTTGGCGATCAATATCTGGACGCTGGCTCTGATCTCACGTTCAAGAGTGTCGAGTAGAGGAGGTAAAAGAATCTCCAGACGACATCGACGGGTGTGATCGGGAACGACCAACAATATCCGTGGGTTACGGGGTAGATCTTTGGGCAGATAGGTTAATAATTTTGATAACGACGAATTGAGGTGAAAAGAACCCCGGGGAGACAGCCCGTCATCTTTATACAACAGTGACCAGTCAACCCACTCTGGTAGACTGCAGGCGAGATTTCCAGAGCCAAAGGGTAAGGTGATTTGAGTATTGAGGGAATTCATAGAGTGTCCAGCTGAATACCGGACACTCTAGACCTCAGGAGAGTGTATTGAGGATTTCAGTGCCGTGCTCAGCCGCTTTCACTTTGTGGTTTGCATATTCAATTTTGCCATCCAATCCAATAATAAAGGTTTTCCGGATGATTCCAAAGTATTTTTTACCATACATACTCTTCTCTCCCCACGCACCGTATGCTTCGGCGACAGAGTGATCCTCATCGGAAAGCAGCGTAAAATTCAATTCATATTTCTCTTTAAACTTGTCATGAGATTTCAAGCTATCCGGACTGACGCCAAAAACCACTGCATCCCGCGACTCTATTTCTTCGAGGTTATCACGAAAAGAACACGCTTCTTTGGTGCACCCGGGCGTATTGTCTTTCGGATAAAAATAGAGCACAACACGCTGTTTCCCCAGATAATCGGAGAGATTAATGGTCTCTCCCGTATTGGAGGGAAGAGAAAAATCCGGGGCCTGGTCACCCATATCTAACTTTACGTTCATAGCCATTTTATTCTCCCTGACAATAGATTGCAATCGTCAAATTTGACTCTTGGAACAAAACCCGCAGACAAAATATTTCAGGCTTATTCGTCTTCCCATTCACTCAAAATCTGTTCATAGGCGGCAATCTGTGCCGTTAATTGCAGGTTGGCATATTCCCCCCGTCCAACCCAATCATTTCCCTGGTGTATCATATCCGTTTCGATCATCTTTTTCAACGTCTCTCGGGTAAAATGCGGATCGCGCAAACGTCGATTGCGGATATATCTAAGGGTTGCATCAAAAGCCTGTTGATATTTTCGTTATTTCCATTCTTTTTCCTCATTCTTGAACAATCCATTTCTTTGAAATATGACTTGATTTATGTATGTTCGAACAGACATAACCGCAACGGTATTTCTGAAACAACTCGAAATGAGCACAACGATATGTTCATCCGGGCTGCTACAGTGTTCTGTTGAATGTGATAGGTAACCGCTGCTATGCACCGAATCAAAGTGGTAGTTCATCTGTCGAAAATCGGCACAAAATTAAAAGATAACCATTTTTTGCAGGAATTTCAACCGCTGCAAACATCCAGGAGGAACACAATAGATGTCCACATTTGAATATCAATCACTCATTCCCAGTCCGGTAGTGGATGTGTATGCATTTCATATGGACATTCAAAACTTGCCGAGACTGTCCAAACCTCCTATAAAGGTTTCAATAGTAGATGTGCGGGGTAAGATGCAGGAAGGTACTACGATCCGTTTAAGGCTAAAGTGGTTGGTTTTTCACTCTGAATGGATCGTAAAAATCACCGAAATGAAGGCTAATGCCTACTTTATGGATGTCCAGGAAAAGGGACCGTTCAGTCAATGGAAACACGGACATCACTTTCAAAAGGAGGGCAAACAGACACGACTCATAGATCATGTAGAATACAGAATACCGTTTCATCCTGTTCTGCATTCTCTTTTCAGACCCATAATTCGGTTCCAGCTCAAACGTCTGTTTCAATATCGTCATGATAAAACCAGAGAACTCTTAAACCGTAAAGCAACCACATCCTTTGAAACCTTGTCACCGTAAGTATGGTCTTGTGATACTATCGAATCAAATTCATTTTTATGCGTTCAATGTGGTCACGTGTTCTCAAAATAGCAAAATAGATTCCACTGGACACAGTGTTGCCAAAATCATCACCACCATTCCAAATCAAATCGTGGTGTCCGGCTGGCAGATCTTGTTGAATCAATTGTTTTACTTTCTGTCCCCGAATGTTGTAAACAGAAAGATCAACGGTACCGGCATGCGGCAAAACAAATGAAATACGGGTGTCTCCGTTGAATGGATTGGGTACATTTTGCCGGAGCAGAGGCCGCACCCCTTCCTGCAGAACAACTCTTAACGGTTTATGAAACGTCTTAATACCATTCACATCCACATCGGCCAATTTGTAATAATAGACCTGTCCATTCTGAACCGTTTGATCGCGATACGAGTACGATCTTTGAACCTCGCTGTTTGTCGCGCCGGGTATAACGTCTTCAAAAAGTTGAGTATACACACCCTCTTCACTGGTAGACCGGTAGATCAGAAAACCAAGATTATCCGTTTCCGATTGAGTCGACCAGTGTAACTCTACCTCTCCCGGCAGGACATCGGCGCGCCATTCCGCCAATTCCACAGCATAACTTTGCGACTCTACTCGATGGCCGTTGATAGGCCATTCCAGCACATTCCCTCTTGGGTCATTTCGGAAAAACTCGAAAAACCCCGCCTTTAAAGATGTCTCATCAAATGCAATACTGGACATAACCGGAGGAACGCGATTCCAGTGAATCCGCATGACAGATGTCCACTTGTTGTCAATCGGGACACCTGTTGGCGATCCGCCTCCATCTTTGTTGACATCATCCCCCTGCAAAGAGAGGTGTAATCGATCCGGAAGCAATTCCAGATGATGTGAATATCCGAGAGAAGAGGTAAAGAACCACTGAACGGTCGTATCGGGATGCTCATGTGTTTCAGCAGCCTCAAAAAACAATTCACAGGAAAGCGAGTACAGCGTCCGGGGTACGTCACGTGAACTGCCTCGTGCCTGTAATTCTAGAATAAATTCTTCTTCTTTTAACTGCTCATTTTGGTTGACAACCGCGCGCAGTTCCAATGGATTCATTACCGGCGGAGCGAGATTGATATAGCCCAAATCGTCTCCCTTGACACCCAGATGCTTGATACCCGGAACAGGATCATTATCATAATAGGTCACTGTCGTTTGAGATTCATCAATTGAAAGATTGGCATAATGGGAAGATTGTATAATATAACCGATCTCGGCAACAGTAAACCAGTCATTAAACGTTATCCAATTCGGGTTGTCGCTGTCTGAAACCACAGACAGTCGAATCCGATTGTTTGTAACAGTCACGGTTTTTCGATACCCGGCATCCTCTTCAATACCCCACTGTAAAATGGCTGGCTGTTGTGGTATGATGGTCCCGTCGAAATATACTTCACAGGTAAACGAATGAATTCGAAACGCTCTGCTCCCAAACGTTCTCAGCTGAAGCGACGTGGTCAATCGTCCGTCACGGCGACGATCGTTTTGGACCAGTTCGAGACGTATCTCACAGCTGTCGGAAATGATAGGAGTCAGGTCAAGATTGACGGGCTCAACGTCCGTCATGGCCATATCCTGTGCCATACGGGATGATGGATTCGAACCATCGGTATAGCTGACATGGCGGGTATCCTTTTGCACAAAAAGTTTGGTTTGTGTCGGAGTCTGGATATCCCATTGGAATGTCACCAAAGGGGTCCACTCGGATGGAATCCAACCCGTTTCCAGGGAACGATTCTGATCCGTCGACATATTCTGTTTTCGAACCATGACAAATCGATAGCATCCCGAGAAAGAGAAGAGCTGATACGAATACAGAGAAGGATCCAAAGACCAGGTCACATCAGCACCCTCTAAAGGCAGAGACAACTCGGGGCCAAATAAAATATCCATCGTCATTGCATGCAGTCGTTTCGATGGCTCTTCGTCTGCCGCCCGAATCTGCAGGGTTGCCACGACGGTACCGCCAGCGACACGGTCGTTTTGCATCACGACAATCCGGGATTCGAGAGGAGTCCCCAGGACTGCACTGGCCGTTGACAACCAAAGGCACAGCACGAGTCCACCGAGTAGAAACTCTCTTGAGAGGTTATGTCTGATTTTTGTCGGCATGGTTTTTCGGGATCGGTGTCGCGTCCATGTCACACCACGACCCTGAAAGGCCCCAAAACAGATACCTGATCATTAAAGTTGCCTGCCCCATCAGGCCTTTTCAGAATAGCCGGACTTGGATGCGTCAGAAGACAAACCTTTTTATTTTGTTTATTTTGGGTTTAACTCAACATCCCACACATCGGCAAACATTGAATTCTGCAGTGTTGCGATATGGAAAGTTTATCGTACCGAATTCAGATTATATGGAAAGTGATTCAAAAGGTGTGCCACAGGAAGGAAAGAAGGCAAAAAAAAACGGGAGATAAAATCTCCCGTTTTAAGGATTACTGTTCAGCAGAAAAGCCACCGCTGGGGTCGATAAAGCGTTTCCAGTCATCATCATACAGTTCACCTCGAGCGGTAGAGTGAACGAGATCAAAATCCCCCATATTGCGCTTGTCCACAAAAATAAACTGTATGCCCCCCTGAATGGAGTGATAGTACCAGACTTCATACGCTCGACTGTCACTGGTAAATGGATTCAGTTCACGTTCATCCGGGAACCCATAGATGAGTAAAATCCGTCCACGATCACTACGCCATCCACGTCTCATAGATCCTTTAAACATACGGTTGGCGTATTCGACCCGACGATTGTAGACACGCTTGAATTCATTTTCGGGTGTTCCGGGAGATTGATCCCGTTTTGCCCAGAATTCTTTCAGGAATTGACGTTTAGCCGGGAGTTCAAGATTTTCAAATGCATCGCGTTCATCAGAAGTAGAAAGGTAACGAGTGCTTGCAAACTCTTCTTCCAGCTCGTCCTCGGACATGGTATCGTAACGATTGGCATCAATACCCGGGCTACCCGCTGACGCCAGTTGTTTTTGCATTTGTTGCTGTTCCTGATATTTCTGGCCACCTTCCTCATAGTCTGCCTTTCGGTAGACAAAAAAGCGCGAAAGTCTGGATGCCTTGGTGCCATCATCCAAATCCTCAACATTCAGCACCAGAGTATACATCCCAGATACCAGTGTCGCGACATTGATGGCTTTGATTTCAACCGCCGTATCTCCCGGTTTGGACCGTCTTACAGGCTCAGCCTGTTTGACCAGATCCCCGTCGCCATTGTAAATTTGATATGTTAATAGATAAGCTGTCGAATCTATAGTATCGGCATCACGCAGATTATAGAGCTCTGTATAAGTATAAAGGATAGGCATCCCAATTCCGTACAGGCGAGAGGGATGCGGTATGACCTGAAACCCGCTTTTTTCATATATCGTTTTCTCTGTGTCCTTGATAATGCGCGAAGCCAGCTGCACATCACTGACAATCAGAGAATCGGTATCATAGTCTATGATTTTGATCGGAACACTATATTCATTGCTATTATCCGGGTTGTTGTTATCCGTTATACCCAGACTGAACGTATAATCACCTTTAACCAGGGGAAAATAGTTAATGCAATGCAAACGCTGTTGTGGACGAATCGCTTCCAAACTATCGGCCAAATTGTATTGAATCCACTCCTTGGAGGCGATAACCGAATCTTGCTGTGAAATTTTGGCATCCACCGTGAACTCTGCTCGATAATGCTCCTCTTCGGGAGTATAGGTTAATAGCTTGCGAGGAATAGATCCATAAAACTCGAAATACGTCAGACTATCGGAAAGCTGGAACCGATTGAAATCCACAGCAAATTTCAAGTTCTGACCAAGTGTATCCTCCGGTGCTTGAGCATGTAAAAGTGATACAAATATGAGCAGAATCCATAGAAACCTACCAGTCTTGGCTATCATAAACACTCTCCTAATTCTTGGACACAGGAGCCAACTGGGCGTGGACATCGTCAGTATCTTTTTCAAATTGTACCGATACGACCTTGGAAACACCCTCATCCTGCATCGTCACACCATATAATTGATTCGCTGCCCGCATCGACAGTTTGTTGTGTGTCACCAAAATAAACTGGGTATTGTCGGAAAACTGTTTCAATGCAGACGTAAAACGTCGGACATTTTGATCATCGAGAGGAGCATCGACCTCATCCAGAATACAAAACGGACTCGGTTTGACAAGATAGATGGCAAACAGCAGAGATATCGCAGTCAGTGATTTTTCTCCACCGGACAGTAATGACAGGGCGGACAATCGCTTTCCTCCCGGCGTGGCATAGATATCAATATCCGACTCTAGGGGATCCTCTGTGTCTCGCAACAGCAGGCTGGCTCGTCCACCTTCAAAAAAAGTCTTGAACACCTGTGAGAAATTTTTTTGAATCTGCTCAAATGTCTCGTGAAATTTTTCACGCGCGGTTTTATTGATGACATCTATCGTTTCGGCCAGATTTTTTCTGGCATCGAGCAGATCATTTTTTTGGCTGACGAGAAAATCAAGCCGTTCCTTTTCCTGTTCATACTCTTTTAACGCCAACAGATTGACCGGTCCGAAATCCTTGACTTTTTCCCGCAAGGTATGAACCTTTTCCCGTACCTCCTCAACCTCAAAGGCGTCATCGTCGTCTTCCCGGGAGAGCTCGTGTTCATATTCTTCCCAAATACGTGTTCTCAGACTGTCCAATTTTAATTTCAACTCGGAGGCACGCATTTCATGATTGTGCAGAGTGTCGGAAAGATTTTCCGATTTCGCTCGAGAGGCTCTGATCTCTTTTTCGCGCTCGGCCAGTGCCGAGTTGAGTTCATACTGCTGATCTGCATATTGATCGAGAACGTGTTCAAGACCCTTCATACGTTCCTGCAGAGATTTCACCCGACCGGCGTATTCTTGATTCACCTCGTTGAGTTCCTTTATCTCCTGCTCCGCCTGTTCGGATGCCTGAGTACGACTTTCGATCATATTTTCCGTTTCGCTGATCTGACGCTTCAGGGATTCGCTTTCTCGCTGCAGGGCCTCATGTTCGCTTTCAAGACGAGCCAACTCCACGCTAACGGCCTGAACATCATCACCAAAGGCAGAAACCCGCTCCTCAAGCTGCTTCAGGGATTCTCGCAGTTGTTCCGCCGTCTCGTTCAGCCGCTGACGCTTTTTCTGAAGATCTTCGGTACCAAAATGTTGTTCTTTGAGGCTCTCGTCGATCTGTCCTAATGCTTGTACGAGCTTTTCTCGTTCCTGTTCCCGTTTCTCTCTGGATTCTGTGAGTGTTTGCTCCTCATAGTTCAGGCGACCCAGTTCGATACGTTTTGCCGCCAGTTTATCCTCGATGGACTTGAGTTCTGTTTCCAACTCATCCGCTTCGATGCCTGCAGCCTGAGCGTGTTCATCCAACTCGATCATGGATCGCTGTCGTTTTTCGCTGGCCAGCCGAATCGATTCGATTTCGCTCTCCAGATTGGCGAGCTGTTCCTGCCTGCCGATAAATTCAGATTCTTCCTTTCCACCACTCCCGCCACGAATCACACCCCAGGCGGTCAGCAAATCTCCAGAAAGCGTAACCAGGTGAATTCTCTTTTCTTTGGCTTCATCATACAGACGATGTGCGGTCTGCAAATCCTGGACGATCAGAAACGATCCCAGGACATTATCGACCACCTGACGAAACTGATTATCACAAGACACCACTTCATTCGCCCATCCCACAACGCCCAAATCATCGAGATCGCGATCCACGGGGGCCAAAGATGCCATCTTGTTTACCGGAAGAAAGGAGACAATTCCTTTTCGGTCTTGCTTGAGCAACTCTATGCCTTTGAAAGCATTGTCTGAATTTTCGACCACCAAATACGTAGCAATCTCGCCCAGCGCCGCTGCAATCGCACGTCTGAATTCATCCTTTATCCTCAATACATTTGCCAAAGGCCCGGAACTTTTGTACTCTTGCTGATCCTTTTGAGCCAAATAGCGCACACCGGCGGGATAATCTTCAAAATTCTCAATCAGGCGTCTGACCAGAGCGGCTTGATTCTCCAGAACCTCTATACGATTCTGGTCCTGAAGATAGGATTTTTGGAGTCCATCATATGAACTTCTGGCTTCTTCCTCCTGATTGCGGATCTTTGTCAGTTTTTTCCGTGTCTCATCCAATTGTCGCAATAGTTTTTCTTCATCCGACCGCGCTTCGGTCAAATTGCCCACCAGTTCGCGGTAGCGTTCTTCATAGCGCTGTTCTTCCGCCTCGAGTTCAGAGATCCGATGACTCAAATTTTCTTCATTGGCCTTCAACCGTTCGCCTTGATTCTGTTGGCTACTGATTTCTTCCGTGATCTTGAGTAGATCCAGTTCGACACGTTTCAGTTCGTTTCGACCCTCATCGTATTGACTCCGAATCTCCTGATATTCGGCATTTCGCCGATCATAGTCCTGCTGCTTGGCATTTCGTTTCTCTTCCGCAGCGGTGCGTCGGTTTTCAACATGTTCTCGCTCCTCTCGCAATCCGGAGAGACGCTTTTGAAAGCCGCTCTGTTCAATATCATAACGGGAACGATTCTCCTCAAGGGAACGAAGACGTTCCTTGTTGATCAAAATGCGCTCATCAAACTTTTGCACATCTCGTTCCAGTGTATTGTAGCTCTTTTGTTCCTCGGCGAGTTTTTTTTCGAGCTCGAGAAGTCGAGTACGCATCGATTCATATTCAGCATCGAATGTGGCCAAATGAGAAGCAGCTTCCTCACGCTCTCCCTGCAGCAATTCCAGCTGTGTCTGCAACGGCTCCAGTTCGGTGGCCAGGGTATTAAACTCGTGCGTCGCCAGTCGAATATCCAACGCTTGCAGATCTTTGCTCATTTCCTGATATCGCTCTGCACGACTAACCTGTCGACGCAAAGACCGGACGGTTTTTTCCACTTCCGACATGATATCGTCGATACGAAGAAGATCTTTTTCCGTGGCATCGAGTTTTCTAAAGGTAGCCCGTCTTCTCAGTTTAAATTTGGTTATACCTGCGGCTTCTTCGAATATCTTCCGTCGCTCATCGTCCTTGCCGTTCAAAATCCGTTCCACCATGGGCAATTCGATAACCGAATAGGTGCCGGGACCGACTCCGGTATCCATGAACAGGTCCAGAATATCCTTCAACCGGACCTGATTACCATTGATCAGATACTGGCTCTCACCCGACCGGAACAGACGGCGGGTGATCACCACTTCAGAGTATTCCACCGGCAAGATATTCTTGGTATTTTCTATCTTCAAAGCAACTTCTGCCATTCCCACGGGCTTTGCACTGGCGGAACCATTAAAAATTACATTTTCCATGCGTTCGCTGCGAAGGACTCCACTGCGCTGTTCCCCCATCACCCATCGGATGGCATCTACCACATTGCTCTTTCCACAGCCGTTGGGACCGACGACAGCGGTAATGCCATCATTGAAAACAACATTCACCTTACGCGCAAAGGATTTGAATCCGACGATATTCAGTTCTGATAAATACACGTGACCATCGTTGTTAGATTTGGATTATAGTATCGAGTTAGGTAAAGCTGATAAAAGTACGACCCTCATTGGCAAAAATCAAGCACATTCTAGA
>CAYPUH010000133.1:0-11676 GCA_964413725.1 uncultured Cytophagia bacterium | reverse complement strand
GCTATCAATCCGGGTGGTGGAGCGGATCTCCAGGGATGGGAAAGCCTGGCGGAAACTCTGGGGAGTCAGACAGAAGAAATTGCTGCACGCGCAACCGGTGCTGAAGGATTTGCAGATCTGCTGATCAATATGTTCAAAAACCCCTTCGAGGCACTCTCTACCGGAAATTTTCTGCCTATCATCGTTTTTGCCATATTGTTTGGACTGAGCATCCGGGTGACCATTGAAGCCAATAATGATAACGCTATGATCAACCGGCTGGAACAGCTGATCGATTTATTCATCGCGGCTCGTGATGCCATGTTTAAAATGGTCGACTGGATTCTGGAATACTCTCCGGTCGGTGTTTTGGCCCTCTCGGTTGTCAATTTTGCCATGTATGGGCCCAATATCGTTGGGCCCTATATCAGCGTTTCACTGGGTATTATTGCCGGTATTCTGTGTATGATTTTTATTGTCTATATGGTGCTGATCACGGTCGTAACCCGTGAAAATCCCTACAAAGTTCTTCGGGCGCTTCAGGAGGCCATGATTACCGGCTTTATCACCCGGAGTAGTGCAGCCACTCTGCCGGTTTCCATGCGTGTCGCAGATGAGGAAGTGGGTGTAAAATCCGAACTGGCCAGTTTTTCGCTTCCCCTGGGATCGACGATAAATATGGATGGTGTATGCGTGCACCTTCCAATGTTCGCGGTATTGGCCTCCAACATGTTTGGATTCCAACTGGATACCACCGGACTCGTCGTCCTGGTGATGACCACGGTACTGGCATCCATCGGCGCTGGCGGGGTCCCGGGAGGCAGTTTGATGCTGCTGTTTATCATTCTCGAAAATATGGGGTTGGGAGCCAGCCAGGTGTCTGTTATCGTAGCCATCGCTCTCGGCATCAATCCAATCCTGGATATGTTCGAAACCTCAAATAATGTTACCGGAGATCTGGTTTGTACCTATACCGTTGCTCATAATGAGAATCTATTAAAAACAGAGAATATCACCTCCACTGAAATGTGATCACGTGATTCCTCACAGGACTCATAGTGTCGGCTGAGCCCCGTGTGGCCCATCTGACGAGTGGCGAGGGTGATCTGAGGCGATGGATTCAGCAGTGCGAGGATGATCAGCAAAAGAACAAAAAGTGGACTTTTAGGTAGCAGGGTGAAAACAATACCCAAATTCAGCATCAGAGCCAGGTTAAAAAGCTTCGGTTATGCCGGACGCGGCTTGTGGATCATGTTGGTTTCTCAACAGAACGCCTGGATCCATTTATTGGCCAGCATCATCGTGATTGCTGCCGGCTTTTATTTTGATCTTGATCGCACCGATTGGTGTTTGATCATCTTAACCGTGGTGGTGGTATGGACCGCCGAGGCCGTCAATACGGCTCTGGAATTTCTCGCCGACGCCTCTACACCTGATTATGATCCTTTGGTGGGCAAGGCCAAAGATGTTGCCGCAGGAGCGGTTTTGATCCTTGCTTTGGGTTCCCTGGTCATCGCTGTTGTGGTGTTTTGGCCCCACATTCAAGAAAAGTGGTTCCCGTGAACACATCCGGTTGCTCTCAGAGAAATCCAAACCATAAAATATCAGCGGCGAAAAGTTGATTAATTCTTTCAAGCCCCGATCTACCGACACCTTTAGGCGTAGTGCGTAATGCGCTGGAAAATAGACTCGATGTCAGATGAATACCGTTTGACCTCACCCTCTAGAAATTTAATAAATTCATTTTCGGACAAGGACCCCAACACAGCATTCATCTCCTCCTCTGTTTCGTATACCAATTTCCGAAATGGATTTCTATAATCCTTTTGCCGGGAATCAAACGCCAATGCCCAGATCATCTTGTAATGATCGATCCCCTTCTCAAAAAGTTGTTTCCACTGTTGAACCGACAGTGTCGACAACTCTTTGCCCGTAACTGTCTGTAAAGCGAACCAGGCATGAGCCGCTTTGCGATCAGGATACTCTTGCCAAAGACGATCATACCGTCGGTGAACCGCATCCCAGCTCTCAAGCGACCCACTTTTGATATCATGAATGATAGAGTTGCAGTCAGAATCATGGATAAGCTGACCGCCAAAATTCCACCATCTGCCAGGTTGACATGAATCTGTTGGCGGCATAAGTGACTGTAATGAAACAGATGACTTTGTACTTTTATCCAGATGATGGAGTATATACTGTGAAAGTACAGTCACCGCATAGTAGTAAATCATGGTGCGATACATAAAAATGCCACTTGCCGGACGGTGAATGATCACAGGATGTTTTGATTTCTCTAAAGATGGAAACTCGAGAACGAGTTGTTTTTCCAGGTCCCGGTGGTTCTCCATTTGTTCCCATGATGAAAATGATGATTCAAGCCATCTTTCGGCAAGATCATGCTGTTCCTGCCGGCCCATTATATCTGGAAGGTTTAAAATCCGGGTCGCGACCTGAGCTCCCAATTGAGGCAAAAGCATATCGATGGCAGTAAACATCTCATCGACAGTGTCCGGGGCCAGAACATCGAGTTCAATGTGTTGAGCCTTGACGGTTCGCTTGTCCCGTTTTTTAAATTTCCAATTGTTTCTCGCAATGGCATACATATTGTGTAGAAACCAATAAGCGGGTAGCACCTGTACACAATCGCGTAATGGATCGCGACTTACCAGAGAAAAGGGAAAGGGAATCCACAACTCATTTGTATATCTACCGTTGCAGAGCAACACAAAAGAGGCAAAACGACTGTTGTGTTTGAGACTGACACCAAGACCAGGCCAAAATCCCCTGTGGGCAATTATTTCTCCGTCAGGAGAACGTGAATTGTGGTTACTTCCGATGGTGGCACTGGCGGCCACATTGCTTTGTCCCATAACTGTGCTGGCGATGAGGAAAGAGTTGTTGTGGTGTTGTTCGTGGAAGGCGAAAATCAGGTTGTTTAAAATCTCACAACAGGAAACCGTAGAATTGTCTCCCAAAAATGAATTGATCAGACGGGCTCCGTATTTCAGTTGGACACAGCGTCCTGTGACAAAACGCACCGCCTTGACGCCATAAAAAATACGGGAACCAAACCCAACAATCCCGTTCACCAGTTCCACACCCTCTCCAATCTGAGTGGCTTCACTTTCAGAGGATTGTATGGTAAGGTTTTTAAGTTTATTGGCTCCTTTGATGTAGGTATTGGGTCCAACCCAAACATCCTTGATGATCCGACTGTTTTTCACCACACATCTTTCCCCAATCACTCCCGGACCATTCTGACTGGAATCTACCGTATGATCGGTCAGGGTTTTAAGACGGGACATAAGGTCGGGATCGTCGCGAAATCTTGTCCAAAGAAAAGCGTCTGCAGTCAGCATTGAAACAAAGGGCAGTACCTGACGACCACCATTCTCATTGGCCAATTCCAGCCATACTCTCACAGCTTCGGACTCGCCGGTTTTGATTATCCCAACACCAAATTTGGCATGTTCGGTTGTACACATCTCATCGATATTGAATAGAATAGAGTGATCCCCGATACTGTAATAGCTAATTAACCTGATGTTTCGCATGACAACGTTGTTGCCTATATCGCAGTCGATGATCACACTATTGGACAAACCGATGGGGAGTTTCAAATCATGATGTTCGAGAATACCCTCCCTCAGATCACCGATACGCACGTGACCCCAAAATTCACAACCGCGGACACAATTGGGATTAAACTGGTCTGTAACCATAATCCGATTCCAATTGCTGGCTGTATTGCCGTTTTTAACGAGAATCTCAACTTCATCCGCCTCAAGAGGTCGAAAGATATCAGCATTCAACACTTTATCTCTAACACAACAGGGATCGCGAGTCACTGTCGAATCATTATGGACCCTATTTCCGAATTCACTCGACAATGTTATTTTAACGCCAGCCATGCAGCCTCCGATGAATTTAGATGAACCGATTCAATTTAGCACCAATTTGAATGCTGTTGTTATGATTTCGTAAAAAAGCAATTGCATCAGTTGGTCTTTTTGATTATAATAGGTGAACATGAATTTTATGTACACAGGTATGTAATTATCTGTTAATTTGTTGCTTATATTTATCCAATATCCCCGGGGAATCCTTGAAACAGCTAATCCTAATTTTTTATTGGTTTATAAAGAATCATCAACCCAATCGAGCTGATGACATATCTAAATATAACATTTTTTGAACCGGTTCAAAACTATATTTTGGAAATAAATCATTATCATCGGCAGAATGGAAAGGAAATGTACTTATGTGTGGAATCGTCGGATACATCGGCCAGAATGATGCGTTGCCGGTTTTGATGAACGGACTGCGACGCCTCGAATATCGCGGATATGATTCTGCTGGTTTGGCTTTGATTAAGGATAATCGTCTTGTCATCGAAAAGCAACCTGGAAGAATCAACGTCCTTGAGAATGCAATATCCGTTTCCGAGTACCGCAGTCCAATCGGAATTGGTCATACCCGATGGGCGACACATGGTGAGCCCTCACGTATCAATGCTCATCCACACACAGACTGTGGGCATCGATTTGCTGTGGTCCACAATGGAATCATTGAAAATCATGCGTTGCTTCGAAAGGAACTGGAGCGTCGCAATCATACATTTACAACTCAAACGGATACCGAAGTATTGGCCCATCTTTTTGAAGACTATGCATTGCAAGGAATGGAATTTGTTGATGCTGTGTGTATGGGGCTCGCACGTATTGAGGGAACATTTGGAATCGCGGTCCTGGACCGGCAAACCCCCGACCTCCTCCTGGCAGCCCGAAATGCGAGTCCACTGGTGATAGGTCATGGTACGACAGAGTTTTTTCTATCATCGGATACGGCTCCATTGTTGGGTTATACTTCGGATGTAACTTTTCTTGAAGACAATGAAATTGCACTGCTCACGAAACAATCCGTTACGGTGAGGACCTTGACGGAAAAACAGTCTGTAGAAAAGAAAATCCACGTCATTGACACCGACATCCATTCAATTGAAAAGAATGGATATGAACATTACATGCTCAAGGAAATTATGGAGCAACCTCAAACTCTCAAAGACTCTATGCGTGGCCGGGTGCTGGATACCGAAGGCACAACAAAACTGGGAGGAATTGAACACGATATAGAATCGCTTCTCTATGCACGACGTATCATCATCACAGCATGTGGTACGTCGTGGCACGCTGGATTGATCGGTGAGTATCTGCTCGAGGAAATGGTCGGACTTCCTGTTGAGGTAGAGTACGCGTCGGAGTTTCGATATCGGAACCCCATCTTAAATGAAGATACCGTGATCATCGCCATCAGTCAGTCGGGTGAAACAGCCGATACTCTGGCCGCGATACGGGAAGCAAAACGAAAAAAAAGCAAGGTTTTCGGTATTTGCAATGTTGTGGGATCCAGTATTGCGCGCGAAACCGACTCAGGGATTTATTTACACGCTGGCCCTGAAATCGGTGTGGCGTCCACCAAGGCGTTTACTTCCCAGGTTATGGTACTGACGTTGCTCTCAATCCTGTTGGGTAGAATCCGCTCACTGTCAGTAACACAGGGCCGCGAGTTGGTTCGAGAACTGGTGAACATTCCGAAAAAGGTCTCGCAAGTCCTAAGCAACCGGGAACACATTAAAGATATTGCGAGGCAATTCAAGAATGTTCGCAACTGCCTATATATGGGAAGAGGATATAATTTTCCGGTGGCCCTGGAAGGAGCACTGAAGCTCAAAGAAATATCCTATATTCATGCTGAGGGCTATCCGGCTGCAGAGATGAAACATGGGCCTATTGCTCTTATTGATGAGCAAATGCCGGTGGTGGTGATAGCCACTCGGGATTCGGTATATGATAAAATTATTTCCAACATCGAGGAGGTGCGATCGAGGCACGGGAAGGTCATTGCCATCGCCACAGAGAATGACACAGACATCTCTGAGCATGCGGACCATATCATTTACGTTCCGGAAACGCCTGCTATTTTCACTCCACTGATGACCATTATTCCTCTTCAGCTGCTAGCCTATGAGATGGCAGTGATCAGAGGATGTGATGTGGACCGTCCACGGAACCTGGCAAAAAGTGTAACGGTGGAATAGTAAGCCGAGACTCTTAACGGGTTGCGGGGATGATTCAAGATGAACCTTTAGCTGTCCAAAGATAAAGCACACGCTCGACAGCGGTACGCAAGAGATCTTCAGCATGCCCGAAGGCATGTGCCACAGACATGGGGCCGGTGGTGATAGAAAACATGGACGTCAGTCCTTTAGCATACAATGACTCTGCTTCAGTTTCGATATCTCCGGCAAATGCGATCACCGGGATACCTTGCTGTTTTGCCTCCCGCAAAATACCGGAAATTGTCTTGCCAAAGATCGTCTGCTTGTCGAGTCGACCTTCCCCCGTCAAGATAAGATCCGCCCCACGAATGCGTTCGGTAAAATGACACGCATCGAGAACCATTTTGATGCCGGGTGTTAGGTGGGCTTGAGTAAAGGCCAACAAGCCGGCACCCAATCCGCCTGCGGCACCCGATCCAGGAATATTTCGTATGGTTTGTCCAATCGTTTGTTCAATGACATCGATAACCACTGTCATATTCTCTTCAAGGATATCGAGCTGGGCTTCACTAGCCCCTTTTTGCTTTGAATATACGCGAACCGCGCCGTGGGTTCCCAGCAAGGGATTGTCGACATCACAGGCTGCCACAATCTCACACTCGAAAAGCCCGGGATGCAAACCGGACAAATCGATCCGTTTCACTTTTGCCATTCTTTCACCATTCATCACCTCTTGGATGGGTTTATCCTGTTTTGTGTAAAAAACAGCGCCCAGTGCTTGAGCCATTCCGGTGCCACAATCGGTGGTAGCCGAACCACCGATCCCCACAACCAGTCGACTGCATCCCCGGTCCATAGCATCTGCAATCAGTTGTCCCGTACCATACGTCGTCGTCACCAAAGGGTTGCGTTGTTGCAGGGGAACCAGAGGCAGGCCGGATGCAGCGGCCATCTCGATCACCGCTGTCTTTTCATCTCCCAGTATACCATACCGTGAGGTAATAGCTGAACCGAGAGGGCCCACCACTTCTACATCGACAAATTCTCCCCCTGTCGAAAGAACGAGCGATTCAACAGTACCCTCCCCCCCGTCAGCCATAGGAATTTGAACGATTTCCACTTGCGGGACAACGGTCTGAATAGCCTCTGCCATAACCTCACAGGCACGTGCGGCGCTCATACTTCCCTTGAATGAGTCTGGTGAAAGAATAATTTTCATAATAGGTTGAACACCCCTATTTTGATAAAATAATGTCCGCTGGGCAGTGGTGCACGGCCAACAAACCCCACACGATATACCCACGAAAAAACAAAAGTGCTTTTTAATAAAAGCTGTCAATCATTCCAGCATCAGCAATTTGATCCCAAACCGTCTATGTCTGGTGTCCGGGTACCAATCGTACACGAGTGTCTTTTGACATTAATGCCAAGCGTACTCAAATCAGACGTTCTGGTCTCCATGAGCAGCCATGGCATCCACCGCCAGCGATATTGCCCCCACAACTCCTGCATCATTGCCAAGCTGTGCCCGAACGACGCGCAGACCTTCAACACTCGCTGGCAAGGCCCGCAATCTCATTTCCCTGTCGACAGACTGCAAGTAATCATCACCTGTATCAGCCACTCCACCTCCCAAGACAATGACCTCGGGATTGAAAATGTTTGCTATATTGGCCAATGCCACCCCCAAATATTTACTGGTTTCCTGGACGGTTTCCAAGGCCTCGGGTTCTCCTTGTGCAGCCCTTGTAAAAATATCGATGGTGGTCACAGAGGTGTCCGAGTGTGAACCTGTTTTCTGAAGATAATTTCGTACCATAGCCGGTGCAGATGCATATGTTTCTATGCATCCGAAATTCCCGCAATTGCAGGCAGGACCATCAAACCGTATCGTCATATGTCCGATTTCAGAACCTGAAAAATGAGTACCGCGATATAGTTGGTTATTGATAAGGATACCACCACCGATCCCTGTCCCTAGGGTCAGGGCAACAATATTTTTACATCCTTTCGCAGCTCCTACCCTGGCTTCTGCGAGGGCCATAACATTCGCATCATTATCCGCCCATAACGGTATATCATAACGTTCCTCTATAGGGCCCCGAATATCAGCATCCCCCCAATTGACAATGTTGGGCGTAGCGCCTCGCAGTCTTCCCTGTTCGTAATCTACCGCACCCGGACTGCCGATTCCTATGGCACGAACCTGACGATTCAGGCTCTCTGCGCGATTCAACAATTCTTCGATCACTGTAAAAAGTACCTGAAACACCAGTTCTCGCGACTCGGACGCCTGAGAGGGGGTCTTGCTCTTGTATAATAAAGAACCATCCGGTGTTCCCAAAGCATATTTTAAAAACGTCCCGCCAAGATCCAGGCCTATAATTGCATCTGTTGTTTCAGGCATTCTCCTCTCCTTATCGATTGTCGCGTATCGATCTGTAAAACCGTCACATTCAAATACCCGATGAGATATCATCTCTATCAAAAATAAAATTTGATTGTACGATTTCCTGATGGCTCAAAAGTGGGATGAATTTTCAACCTCAAAACGATCACAAATATGTCGATACCCATTTAAGGTTCCAATGTCATAGGGTTGATGGTTCAGAATATGGGCACGTACAGACTTTTGATCAATGAGCCACTGGATATAGTAACCTGGAGCATCGGTCATGCCACCGGATTCTATATATCGCGGAATATCATGCACCGTATCCGGTGTCAATAGATAGAGTGCCGGGGAGACAAATGTTGATCGGGGCGTGTTTGGTTTCTCCTCAAATCCGGTCACCCATCCGTATTTATCCAATTCAAGAATCCCATGCTGTTTAAGCTCTTTCTGATCTTTCAGTTGGTATGCTGCTACGACATCACAATCGCTCGAAGTAAATGTCCGGACCATATCCCTCAAGTCATCTTGAAAAATATTGTCACCCGCAACAATCAACAATTCATCCTTGATCGTGACGCGTTCCAGTGTAAAATTGATATCACCTATGGCACCGAGTCGCTGGATCTCGTCCTCGGTCTGATCGTCTATTACAATAAAGTTCAGGCCGGCATATCGGTTCTGTTGATCGAGTTGATGAATAAAATCCACAAAGACGTTTGAAAATTTATGGTTGGTGACGATAATCACCCGATCCATACCTGATATTTTCTGCAGTTGATCCAGTACATATTCCAATACAGGTTTTCCTGCCACAGGTAACAAAGGCTTGGGGCGGGTCCGAGTTAAGGGGTATAATCGAGTCGCATAGCCGGCGGCCAGTATCAGTGCATCCATGCTTCTATTCCATAGTTAGCAGTCCGTTCAGATCAGTTTTTCCTGTCGATCAAAAATCACCCGAGAGCGATCGGGATGATAGTGATCCCGAAAGACGTTTTGCATATCACTCAATTTAACGGGTATGAGAGTATCGTTTTCAGAGTCGGGATCATTTTCGATACGAACCAGAGAATCCGGATCACTGCGATCAATATACAAAATACCATTCAGATGGTCGATTTCATGTTGCAGCACCCTGGCTAGAAATCCTGTGGCTTTTATGGTGAGTGGATTGCCTTCGACATTCTGGGCTTCAACAAACACTTTAACTGAACGCTCTACTTCACCCTGGAATCCTGGAATAGACAGACAACCCTCCACATCTGAATTTGTACTTTCGCTACGAGCTACAATTTTTGGGTTTATCAATACATATTCGTTGTCAAAATCAGTGGCAACGAGCATCTGTCTGGACACATTGACCTGAGGAGCGGCCAATCCGACTCCATCCCGTTTATACATGGTCTCAACCATGTCTTCAACGAATTTGAGATCAATCTCTTCATTAGAATAGGCTTTAGCCTTTTTTCTCAGCGTCGGATGTCCATATGTAACAATATCAAGTACAGACATATCCATCCTCTTTTTCGATTTTAAAATGTATCTGATTGATAGGTTGAAACGCCCCATTGATTTTCATGGGAAGAGTCTTCCCGTGCATTACACAAACGCTTTACAATCACAGCGGTAAAGTCGTCTTGTGGACGCTTTGAGCCGGTAAATTGCTGAATGGTTTTAAAAAGGTCACGCAGGACGATTTGCGGCAAGAATGTTACCTGTCGTTTGAGAAACTCGACAAGTGAATCATCGCCATATATTTCTTCTTCATGGTTCATCGCCTCAGTAACACCATCGGTAAACAAGAGAATGGTATCTCCCGGTTGAATCGTCGTCCGACCTATTTGATATTCCACATCATCCACAAATCCGAGTACAGTACCACCCTTTTCCAGAAAAGCTATGTCTCCGGTTGAACGGTGAACAATCGGTGCACAATGCCCTGCATTACAATAAATAAACTCTCCGGTTTTGGGAGTGAGCTCACCATAAAAGAAGGTTATAAAACTCGAAACAGAAATCCTACGTTTAAGTGTATTGTTAAGATCATGCATCATCTGATCCACAGACATACCGAGTCGCACCAATCCCCTGTACATGGAGAAAAGAGTAGCCATCAGAATGGCGCCGGGGGTTCCCTTACCGGAGACGTCGCCAACCGCGATACCCAGACGTCCGTCACCGAATCGGATAAAATCATAGATATCTCCCCCAATCAGTCGCGACGGTACATGGATGGCTGCAAATTCATATCCATCGACGTCCGGCATTCGTCTGGGCAAAAGAGCACGTTGAAATTTTTGAGCTGTCCTGAGCTCTTTTTCCATCTCTTGCTTTTCTTTAAGTTGGGTATATAACCAAGCGTTTTCAATAGCAATAGCCGCTTGTGCTGCCAACGCCTGCACCAGTCTGCGATCTCTATCCGTAAAGTTGTTCAGGTGGTTGCTTTCAAGATTGAAGACGCCCAATATCTTATTCTGAAAAATAATTGGCACATCCATCTCGGAACGTGTATCCAGATAAAGTGGAAAATACCGGGTATCATTGGACACGTCTTTGACGATCACGGATTTTTTATGCTCAACAGCCCAGGCGACCAATCCAGCACCTTTCTGAAGGAATTCTTTTTCTTCAAAAAGTGGAAATGGCCCTCTTCTGGCAACCCGTTCGATCTCTTCTGTATTCGGACCCAGTAAAAAAATAGCGATTTTGTCATAATGAACGACCTGTTGCAATGAATCCAAAAGGATATCCATGAGCTTGTCGAGTTCAAGGATTGAATTCATTTTTCTACCGAGCTCGAGCAATACACTTTTTTCCACCGACTCACGGCGCAAATCCATCAACATTTGTGTATGTTTCAGAGAGACACCGGCACGATCGCCTAAAACCCACAACGCACGGATCAGGGGTTTGTTGAGTATGGTGATTTTCCCCGGTTTTGATAGCAATAATAGACCGACAATCTGACGATTATAGCGTAGCGGGATAATCACCTCACACCCAAAGGGTTTCAGTCTCGCACAGTATTCGGACAGCTCGAGTGTATTACTCACTGTCGGATCGCTGGCGAATATAGGTCGTTTGTTTCCGGAAAACAACTGAAACAGGCTGTCCCGTTTGCTTAACGGTTCGTTGGGGATGTTGTCGAGAGCGACAGAACTGATAATCTGGGCATTTTTCTTTTCATCCCAACGTTACAACAGGATAGCGCTATCGATGTTCAATTCTTTGTCGAGCTGGTAGC
>CAYPUH010000132.1:0-11716 GCA_964413725.1 uncultured Cytophagia bacterium | reverse complement strand
ATCCGGCCCATCACTTTGGCATCATCAAATGTGGGATTGCCGGTTTCCCCGTTGAACAGCAGCAGGGAGTAGTTGCTCTCGCCGTTGAACGCATTGCTGTGGATCGAGTGGAAATAATCCACATCATTAGAGTTGGCAATGGCCGCCCGCTGTGACAAGGGAAGATCGTCCGAATTCTGATTGCCATCGCGTGTGATGATGACTGTGGCTCCCAGTGCCTCTAATATGAATTTGAGGTGCAGTGCCTTGCTATAATTTCCATCCGATTCCCAAAAGCCTGTCTCTTCGATAAAGCGGTCATTGGCCGGATCATGCCCTCCATGGCCAGGATCGATACAGAGTTTAACCCCATCCAATGGTTGGGAAACTGCCGAAACAGCAACAATCAAAAGCATCAACAAAAGGAATAGTGATCGTTTCATTCTGGGCTCTCTTGGTTTGGGGTCCTGTCTATCATCATCACAAAAATCTGTCCCTCAGAGGTATGATAGGCAATTTTATTGCCGTCATGGGACCAAACCGGATAGAGTTCTATCCGGTCTTCGGTTCGGGTTAGGGACATGTGGTAGGATCCGTCCGCCGTCGCTACCATCACCTCAGACTCGGTGATGCGATAGCCGTCATCACGGTCTTTCATATAGGCCACGTACCGGCCATCCGGTGACCATCGGGGAGCGTTGGCTGTACCGAGATCAACAAGCACTGTACCCTTCAGGTCACTGATATAGGTTCCCACACCCGCAACCGTGAACAGCAATTTGGAGCCATCCGGGGACAGACGCGGCCATATGTAATGACGTCTACCCATGGGGGTCAGTGTCCGTTTTTGCGTGCCCTCGACAACAATCATCTCCCGGTTTTGCGCCACAACCACCCGGTCCTTTATATTGGGGACCGCTTTCCTTAGAGATCGATTGTCTACGGTCCGAAGGACATCCCCCTGTTGTGCAACCACAGTCCCTGCAGGGGTTCGCATCGGTACAGACAAGCTTCGCACCGGTCCGGCAACGGTGTTGGAGATTCCAGAGGCCACACCGTAGGCGTGCAGGTGATACTGTAATCGGCGTTTGACCTGAGCCCGGGTGCGAAAATAGATTGTCTCACCATTCGGGGACCATACCGGTTCATAACCGGCACCTGCACGATCGCTCACCTGTGTCAGCGTTCCGGAAGTCAGATCCTTGACCCACAATCCATGATAGGTCTCCCCGGTGCACAACACCTTTGAGTCGTCCGGGCTAAAATGTGGAAAATAAAAGCCCCCCTCCTCCGGAGAGGTTACGGGCTGAACATCAAGCACGGAGATCGTTTGAGCACCGCCCGAGACCGTCCACAGGAAAAGCACTATAACACTCAATACACGTTTAATCATCTGAAACTCCAACTCTATTGATTTTGACAGAAATGAGATCGATCTCTCCTTCTTCGGTGTGACACACAACCTTGTCAGCCGAGGGTGACCAAGACGGAGCGCGCTCCAATCGGTTCCGAGTCTGGGTAAGAGCTTTCGTAACCAGAGAATCGCTCCAGGCTGCCATCACATCCGAACGGGTAATCCGATGACCGTCATCCTCCTCCACCACATACGCAAAGCAATCATACTCTGGAGCCCAGCAGATCTGGCGACGATCGCCCAGCTCGCGGAGTATGTGCGCGTCTTTGTCGATTAAAAAGGAACCCTGACCGGCCACCTCTACCGTCCATTGCTGTCGTCCCGGACGCTGTTGTACCGATACGAGCATGGCATCACCAAAGGGTTGAAAGGAAGTACGGTTTTCCGGAGTATACCGAATCAGCTGAGAGCGGTCAATTTTGAAAAACACAAAGGAACAGTCCTCCGGCTGTACCGGGGTGCCGGATTCCAGTTGAAATCCCTGAACGTTTTGATCTTCAAGAAACAAGACATGGGTTCCCGTCTGATCCAGATGAGGCAGGGACAGAGAGCCGCTCTCTTTGAGAATCAAGGCGTCTCCTGTATTTAAATCATGGCGAACCATTCGGTAAAGGGAACGTCGGCGGCTGGTCTGAAGCCGTTCTCGCGCACATACGAATCGACTGTCGGGTGACATCACATAGCCAAATCCCGCGCTTTCAGCCCCTGACAACCGGGTCCAGCGTCCGGACGCAAAACGATACAGATTCAGACCCTGATATTTGGGTTGCGTGGCCAGGATGGCGGAACCATCCGGTATAAAACGGGGAAAATGGAGAGGCTGGGACGCCAAGAGGGTTTCACGACCCTGAACAGTGATGGTTTTAATCCTAGTGTCATTTTGTTTCTCTTTGGGAGGTGAACACGCAAATAGAAAAAGCAAGCCCATAAACACGAAACGTCGCATACTCCATCTCCTGATCATATCGGGTTCTTTCTGGATAGAATCGAACAACAAGAGTCTGGTATCATTTCAGGCGGACATTCAAAAGACTATCATAGTTCTGAAACATGACTGAGACAATCTGCTTATAACGCATAGACCACTGTCCGTATTGAGCAAACCCGGACAGTTTAACAAAGTAAATGCATAAATTCAAACGCTTTTTTACTACCGCCCGATCTCCGGTGTTGATTACAACTCTGCATTTAATGACCGGATGAAGAGTTTTTCCTGACAAGGGCATTGAAAGGGCGTTATCAGAGAATTACCGGTTTGGCAGAAGAGACCTCCATTCCACCTCTTTATAACCAAACCGTGCGGCAAATTTTTTCGCCAGGCGTTTTTCATACTTGGAAATTTCGTTATCAGTATTTTCTTCCATATCGATGCGGCCTCCGGCAAACATCCCATGTCCCCCTGCTCGGTGGGGATTGGGGACCAATTCTTTGACCAACCGTCCCGCATTGGCACGATGATCCTGGGTGCGAACAGAGATCGTCAGTCCGCTATCATAGCGACCGGTACAGAGGACCCAACTGATGCGTTCATGACGCAAATAAAAATCAGCCATCTCTGCCACGATTTCGGGATTGGGCACCTCCCCAAGATGGAGACATACCAGTTGACGGTAACTCTCGACTCTGTTCAGAGACTGTTGCAGTGTCTGAAAGTAGACATTGGGTAGCTTGGGGTTACTGATGCGTGACATCTTTTTCATAGAGGCACGGGGATACACCACAAAATAGGCATCCACGTCGATCTTGCCCGCCTCCCGACCAAGGTCCTGTGTTTCGGAACGAATTGCATAGGCGAGTGCCGTGGCCACATTGGGCGTGAAGGTCACCTTAGCCGCCTTTAACAGCTGAATCACCAGCGTCGCAGAAGATCCAACATCGGGATCGATCAGTTCCACTTTGGATTTGAATCCACGTGCATGTGGATGATGATCCAGGACCAGATCAAATTTCAGGTCAGGGGGCAATGCATGATTGGCATGAGAGGGCTGGGTGTCGACCATAATAAAACCGTCATACGAGTCCAGCTTGATGCGGTTGAATTCCTTGCTGGACAATTGTAACTCTTTTACCATGGCTCGATTTTCAGCCCGACTGATCACACCCGCCAGAGCCACACTGGTCTGAACCTCATAGCGTTTTTCTAATAAAAGCTTTATGGCAAACGCGCTTGCGAGCGCGTCCGGATCTGGATTGTTGTGTGTGACGATCAGGATACGTTGTCCCGATTGAAATACAGCATCCAGTGATTCCAGCGTCTCGAGTACGGGTTGCTTTATTGTCAAGGAAACATCCTTTCAATTCCGGATCAGATCCCGAGAATACCTCACTAAAAAAGAGTCCACCGGGACCGTATGTTCGTGGTTTTTGAATCGATAGGATAAAGAGGAATCACCACTTTTGTACACGATTTTATCGGCACGATCGCCGTCGTCGTTTATGTCATTTAACTCGTGTAGAATCACAATTAATTTTTGTCCATCCTGGGAAACTCTTGCTGTATATCTCCAGTCCAGTTCATCCAATGCTGCAAACAAGGACTCCATTCGATATCCATACAGTCGACCCAGCGATTGTCTCACTATTTGGGGATCCATAAAGGTGTCCAGATGAATGCCGTCGTCCCAAAATTGCTGTCGAATCTCTTTAACGACCTGGTCCATAGAAATATTGATCCAGACACTATCCGGAATCTGCGATGGGTGAAGGTAACGTTGTCGTTGCCGATAAATCCGGGTCTCGGTCAAATGTATGATCTGTAACCAGGCGTTGATATGGAAAAACCGATCGATTTGACGATATCGCAACTCCATCTGAGCGGCCTGTTCGACCAACGTCGCGTTCTTCGCCCGCGTCTCGTAGGCGTCTTGAATCACCATTAACAGTGCGGCCAGCAAGACTATGACCGCCAGCATCACCAATACCGTGATGCCACTGCTGGGACGCTTACGTCTGCTCGTCATTGCTGTCATGTTCAACCCTTTCACGATTCAGATCGCGAATCGTCTGTAACATCCTGTTCCAGACGATTTCAGGTCATTCGCAGGGGACCCGACTCTCCTGTTCGCATCCGCGGTATCCCCAAACGGTCAATCCCGCATCTCTGGAGAGTCTGATAATGGTTTTAAGCGCTTCCTGTCGAAATATCAAATCAAAGTCGTACCCGGTATGCAAAACATGTGTGAATCCCTGCATGGCCAGCTCATTCATATCATATTCAACATGATGAGCATTCTAAAGTCAAATATGAGGTTCCGATCTCCATCAACAGTATCCGTTCATTTCTACAGTCAAACCCGTCTCTGAATGATATCCCATCCTCCAACCCACAAATTCAAAAGCTATACAGTCTTTCGCCCCCCACCATGGTCACCATTTGGACATAGCGGTCTGGATCTCCTTCTTTACATGGAGCAGTAGTGATAACACACGTTTCATTTTCGATCATTCGATAAAACAAAAAACCATCCGCGGATTCAAACACCACGGATGGTTGTTTTGGATCATAACTTGACAAGCCGCTTTATAAACCTGCTTGAAAAATGACGAGAGAATATTACATAGAGTCACCCAACAGGCTCATATATTTATCCAAAAAGGTCTGAATGTCTTCCTGGGTGCCCTCATTCTCAAAGAAAATACCAGCGGTATCGACTTTGCTGGAATAGATAAAAGCATCCTCTGAATCTCCATCCAGATTGATATCGCCCTTTTCGTGGACGGTAAGGGTATAATTTGTTTTGTCTTCTGTGAGCTGAAAATCATAGGAATACTTTGTCGAATCCAAAGCATTGACGGTATTTTGGAGATTTTCCCCAAATGTATCGGCAATATAATTTTTGAACTGCTCTTCCTGGATAAAATCAGCGAGTTCGACCCCTTCCTCACTCATGGTTTCCGACATGGCTGAGGCAAAGGCGTCCAGTTCAATAGAGCTATAAACCTCTTCAGGGATCTCCTGCGGGGAAATATAGCTATCATGCTCACTAAAATACGCTTGTTCAAGAGTGGCAACAGACGCAAACCACATTCTCAGATTAAAAAAGTTCCCGATCACTTTCAACTGTGTTTCAGCAGTGATACTCTCTTGCATTAGATTTTTTTGAAATTCACGTTCAACTTTTTGTGTGGTAAAATACTTGTATCCGAAAAAGGCCAACACAAAAATAATAATGAGAATAAAAATTATTGGAGCCGAACTTTTACGTCCATAAGATCGATGTTCTGGAACTGCCATTTCAAACCTCGCAATGTTAATTTCTACAAACCATTTTACAGGGGTCCTCAAAGGTATATGGAGAACAAATGCCCCACTACCAATGGACCCAATCACCGGGACATATCATCAGTGCACCCGTTAGCGGCGTTTCTCGCCTGAATCGTAACGGGTTTCAAAAGTCATCCCGACTCTATAAAGAAAGGATTTTTGTGGACAAATTCAAGAGATTTACCAGCTAATCCCATATGACGTCTATGCGGGCTTGGAAGACAGATGCGATATCAACGTAAAACCCCGGCACAGGAATAAATCTCGACCGCAATTGCCGTATCCAAACGACTGGCCGGCCGTTGCAAATCGTGTAATTTCCGAACAAACCCGGGGTATCGAGCGTAGGTTATGAGGAGATTTCCTCAATCGATTCTCTGAGGAGCTGATTAAACTCTTTGGGGGCTTCCAGCATGATAAAATGACCATATCCGGGCATTAGTTTCAGGGTAAAGCTCATATGACGGTCATTGGCGTCTACACTGGTCGGCCACTTGTCCGAATTGATGGCATAGACAGGCACATCCAATTCCTTAAGCGTTGCCAGCGGATCGTATTCAAAATTCGCTTTCATGGCCGCTATACCCACACGGGCAGGACAGGAAGCCATATCTTCTACCACAGTCGTGACCAACGCGCTATCAGATGAAGGTGTAAACATGCTGGCAACAAATGAACGGATAGTCTGGCTGTAATCAGAATTCATTTCACTCAAAAAGGCATTCTGTTGTTTATGCGAATACGACGCTTCTACATTCTGATAGGTATCGACACCGATAATCCCCAAAACCCGGTCATCGAGACGAGCGGCAGCTTCCAGGGCCACCGGCCCGCCCATAGAATGTCCGATCAGGATCACATCCTTTAAATCCAAAGTTCTGACCACCGCCGAAACATCCGTACCAAATGCCTGAATGCTCCACTGTTTACGATTGTCATCGGATTGACCATGTCCTGCCAAATCCAAAGTCACCACGCGATGATCGGATTCAAATGCCTCGACCTGATCGGACCAGTAGGATTGATCACAGCACCACCCATGAATAAATACCAGAGCAGGCTTGCCCTGTCCGGTTGCCCGATATGCAATGTTCACTCCATCTTCAGAGATCACCTTGCCCCTTACAGGCGTTTCAGGAGATGAGCAGGCCATCAAAACAGCCAATGTTATGATCAGAACCAGTAATATATGTTTCATGGCGGATTCCTTTCTATCCATGTATTGATAATAAAAATTGAATGCAAACAGGTCGGGGAATGTCCAATTTATAACCGGTAGGGCTTAACCTGCCGGTGCTGGCATTCCGAACAAACGAAACAATAGAATCCGAGTTCTGGTTGGCCACGATGACAAAGTGCCCCTGGGGATCGAAGGTGAAAAACCGGGGTGTCTTTCCCTCGGTGGAAATCCATTGAAGAGGAACCAGTTCGCCGGAAGGACAATCCAGATAAAAGACAGCAAGGGTATCCTCCCCTCGATTGGAGACATAAACAAACTGTCCGTCAGGAGACACGCAACAATGCGCCGCCGTATTGTCGGTCCCGGACGGGCGCGCACGAGTGGAACATTTTTGCAACAATTGAACGCTTCCATCCTCTGACAATCGATACCGTTCCAGCGTGGAGTCCAGTTCACAGACGACAAGCAAAATGGGTTGAGAGGGATGAACGACGAGATATCGGGGGCCGGAACCGGGAGTGAATCGAATCACAGAGTCTGCCATTGATGACAGGGTTCCGGTTTTAGAGTCGAATGGGTAGGAAAACACCCGATCGAGGCCCAGATCGGCGACCCGCAGGAACCGGTTTTTTGCATCCATCACACTCATGTGGACGTGTGGTTGCGATTGCCGGGTGGGGTGAATGGATGAGCCCCGATGTTGCAGTGTCTGTACCACAGACCCGAGTCTGCCATCGGTTCCCAGCGACAGAACACCCAGACTGCCGCTGCCATAGTTGGAGACAAACAGAGCATGACCGGACGAATCACAGGTCACGTGGCACGGACCGGCTCCACCACTGTATATATGATTCAAAGCCCCCAGCCGACCGGTGTCAGGATCCACGGAAAACGCATAGACACCCCCCTGGCCCGAGCCGTTGAGAGACATCACTTCGCTCACGGCATACAAAGTCTGATGACAGGAACACGGGAGCAAAAAAGAAGGATTATCGATCCCCCCGATTCCCGCTGCCGGGGCAAAGGCACCGGTTTGGCGATCAAACTCAAACGCGTAAATACCACCCTCAGGACCTTTGGTATAGGTTCCCACATATGCGAGCAGACGATCACGGAACATGAACGATCTCTTTCCGGGTTAGGGGTTGGCGCCAATCACACCGATACCACGAGACCAAACACCGCGTAATGCAACAGAGCGAAATTGTACACCTCATCCACATCAGCACCGCCTTCCAGCAATCGATAGCCCAATCGAAGTGATATGGCGGATGTCGGATGGAATTCCAGAGCAAACAACAAATCTTCAGCTCGCCCCTGTGGAGCCGCCAGTGCATCCCCTTGTAATATCAAAGACAATCCGGGTGACCACCCCCACTTGAGATAATAGTGTATCAGGGGTACGAATCCAAAATTGGTTTTGGATGCTTCCACAGTATCACTCTCCAGAGAAATCTCCGCATCGCGTATCTTGACGGTGGCCCCCAGGGCAAGTGTGACGCTGGATCTCTCCACCAACCGATAGCGATAGGTCGCGCGGTAGGAATTGAACCGATAAATCGCAGAGACATCCGTGTTGCCCTTGAAACGTGCACCTGCGAAATCGACATCCTGTTCAAGTTGTCCGTTGGCCTGCAACGTCAATGGCGCAAACAACACACCCACATCGTGTCGTCGACCCAGACGATAGAACAAACGGGTCCGGGCGTAAATTGTCGGATCGCTTTTCAGTTCATCGGTCAATGAAAAAAGAGTACCGGTTTCATTGGGGATGCGTACATCATTATAGCCGCCAAAAACCAATCCACTTTCAATACTTACGCTCAATTGAGCCTGCAGGGATGAGGGATTGATGCAGAAAAACAGGATACCACCCAGCAGAAAAAGACGTCGAACGGACATTGCCGCCCCCATAGTTTGGATGTTTTAGCCATCGTTTAAAGTCATTTCCGGGATGGGGTCTTCCGGTAGAGACAGAACAGGTCTATAACTTGATTTCAAAACTACAATCCTTTGGTACAACAAGCAAGACAATTTTATTTTACATTGCATCTCACCAGTGTCCGGTTGACAAACCGGACACCAACTTTCAATTGCTTTAAAAGCAGATCATTATGTTTGTTCAATTACCCGGATCGATTTGAAACTGAAATCAAGTAGGCTTGATTTCAAAAGAGGTATTTCAACATGATTTACCATTGGTGTCCAAAATAAACAAAATCAGCATTTTTATAAATTGAAAATATGGCCCCGGATTCGGTGCGAAGCACCGAATCCCCAATAAATACAATGTGATAATATCACCAATTGGGTGAAATTACCTTTTGTTTTAAATAGAACTTGATCATAACGATAGTTTTTGTTGGATTCTGTCAACACAGAATCCAAGATGACGTTTAACCATTTTTCTAGGCAAACTGTTAAAACAGGTCAACAAAAACGATAACACTGAGCGACTCTGAGAAAAAATCGAGGATACAGAGTAGTCGCGGATCAATGACGATGACAGGCAGATATAGTCCACCTCTCAGGTGGACTATATCTCTGGACATATTTTCTATCGCATCAAAAATGTTGCCGAGTGTTCATTTCATTGATTTTATTTACTTAACAAGAGACAAAGAATGATTTTACATTTTCAAACCATCCAAACCCTTTATCTTTCTCTCGTTTTCCTCTGATATTCTCTGTGGTTATCATTTTTTTGTTAGAAAAATCTTTTTGGGACACGAATGGTACGAGAACCAAAATAAAGACCGGTTTATCGCTATAGTCACACCTTCCACGGAACCTCCGATCAAATCCATCGTATGACCGATACCCGGTTCCGGTAAAAACCAGAACGGTTGCACGACAAGATCGACACACGGTCCCAGATTTTGGTTGATTAAATCATCCGATTTCAATATTCTGGTGTGCCCAGTGCGAAGGAATGATCCTTCTCAGGGCAACACGGACAAGGCCGTCGGTTCTCATCCGGTAAAGCTATCATTCCATTGCCGGATCCACTGTCACATAGCATTTCGATATGCTCCAAACCCAATATCACTATAGAAGGCCAAATCCGGCCGTTTCACAACAGAAAGGAAGACTCTGATGAACCACGTCATCAGCACGCTTTTGGCCCTGATCGTCTTGCTGGGATGTACCAATGTACTATCCGCAAGACAAGAATCCGCAGACAATCCATTTTTCCAGGAGTGGAATACACCCCACGGGACCCCCCCTTTTGACACCATCAAACTGGAGCATTATCTGCCGGCATTCAAGGAAGGGATTCGCGTCGAAAGCAACGAAATCGATGCCATTGCCAACAATCCGAATCCGCCCACATTTCAAAACACCGTCGAAGCACTAGAGAGCACGGGAGATTTTCTATCGCGAGTCCGGAATGTTTTTTATAACATGACCTCAGCCAATACCAGCGACTCGCTTCAGGCCATTGCCAAAGAGGTGGCACCCATGCTGTCTCAGCACCGGGATGATATTCTGCTCGATGCCACCCTGTTCGAACGGATCAAGAGCGTCCACGGTCGTTTGGAGCAGTTGAGTCTTTCCGCAGAACAGGAACGATTGCTCGAAGAAATGTACAAAGATTTTGTCCGAGGCGGAGCCAATCTCTCCGGAGAGGATCAGAACAGACTGCGGGAAATCAACAAAGAGCTCTCTCTTCTCTCTCTTCAATTCGGGGAAAACGTCCTCAAAGAAAACAATCGCTTCGAACTGGTACTGGACAGTGAGGACGATCTGGCCGGTTTGCCAAAGGATGTGATTTCCGCAGCATCCGAGGTAGCATCGGAACGCGGCTATGATAACAAATGGGTTTTTACTCTACACAAACCCAGTCTCATTCCCTTTTTGCAATATTCTGAAAGACGTGACCTTCGAGAAACACTTTTTAAAGGATACATTGAACGGTGTAATCACGGCGATGAATTGGACAATAATAAACTGGCCTCACGCATGGCGGGGCTGAGAGTTGAACGCGCGCATCTTTTGGGATATGACACACATGCCCATTTTGTACTGGAACGCAATATGGCCAAAACCCCCGATCGCGTGTACGATCTTTTAAATCAGTTGTGGACACCCGCACTGGAACGGGCGAAACAGGAAGCAAAAGATCTGCAGGCTATGATCGAATCGGACGGCCATGATTTCGATCTCAAGCCCTGGGATTGGTGGTACTATGCGGAAAAAGTAAAAAAAGAAAAATATAATCTGGACGAGGAGACTCTTCGCCCCTATTTCCAGTTGGAATCGGTGCGACAAGGAGCCTTTGATGTGGCCCAAAAGCTGTATGGCATCGAATTTATCGAACGCGATGATATTCCTGTCTACCACCCGGATGTGACGGTGTTTGAAGTCCGGGAATCAGATGGTACCCATATCGGCGTTCTCTACACAGACTATTTTCCCCGAGCCAGCAAGCGCGGGGGTGCCTGGATGAGCAACTATCGCGAACAGTTCGGACAGGGAGAGAACAAAACCACACCCATTGTCTGCAATGTAGCCAACTTTTCAAAACCCACAGGAGATACTCCTGCCCTGCTGAGTTTTGACCAGGTCCAGACTCTCTTCCACGAGTTTGGTCATGCTCTTCACGGCCTGTTATCGGATTGCCGTTATGAACGGCTTTCCGGTACCAACGTACCCCGTGATTTTGTCGAACTGCCGTCGCAGATCATGGAAAACTGGGCATCTCACCCGCATGTACTCAAAATGTACGCCAAACACCATCAGACGGGAGATCCCATCCCGGATGAGCTGATCACCCGAATCGAAAAGGCAAGATATTTCAACCAGGGCTTTGCCACGGTAGAGTACTTGGCAGCCTCCTTTCTGGATATGGATTGGCACACGCTCACCGACCCCATAC
>CAYPUH010000131.1:0-11726 GCA_964413725.1 uncultured Cytophagia bacterium | reverse complement strand
GTGTTGAGCAAGGTGGTCTTGCCCACTCCCGATGACCCCAACAAACAGTATGTTTTACAGGGTTGAAGAGTTTGTTGCAAAGTGTCCACCCCGTCAGCGGTCACATTGCTGATCGGCAGAATCAGATAGTTGTCATGGAACCGATCGATCTGTTCCATAATGTCAGAGAGTTCCTGCCCGGAGAGCAGATCCGTTTTGCTCAGGACAATGATGGGCTGGATTTTACTATCAAGGATCATCACCAGATAGCGTTCCAGCCGGTTCAGATTAAAGTTAGCATCGACAGACTGCATGATCAGGGCAAAATCAAGGTTCGCCGCGATCAATTGAAATTCAACGGCCTTGCCGGGATCTTTGCGCTTTAACACCGATTTCCGCGGCAAAACATGATGAATGATGGCCATCGAATCCTCGTCAAAGCACTGGACCACCACCCAGTCGCCGACGGTGGGATAATCCAGAGGGGTTTCGACAGTGAACAGGAATTTACCCGATACTTCAGCTATCCTCTCCTGCCGGCCATCGCTTACTCTGTAATTGCTCTTGTTGACCTGAACCACCCTGGCGATGGAAAACTCATCCCTGACTAACTCTTTACCGCTCGCCCGAACCCGTTCATCATACCCCAGTCGTTCAAGGGAAGAGGGCAAAAGTTTCGAGTCACCAGCGGTTTTCTGAGGGTTAGAATCCGTGTTTGAGGGTTCGGGATGCGATTGTGGTGTTGACATGTTTATCTCCGTGAGAACGTATTCGACTGTCGGATTTGATATTATTCTGTCGCAGCGTTCTCACACTCTCCAAAGATGTGCGGTTCAAAAAAACCTCCTTGTACAATATTATGCGGACTATCGGATAATGCTCTGTGATCACAGACGCAAAATGGGCCCCATGAGTGGTTAGTGTTGAGCCGCCTCAATACCATACGTGCTTTTTACCAATCCAACGCCCAAAACCTCTGTGATTTCGTGATGGAGCCAGATGCGTGCATGCCCCCCTGTAAACAGGGGTACCCCACCTCCCAGAATCACGGGAATATGGGTTACAATAAGCTTTGATAATAATGCTCTTTCAAGACACTCCTGAATCACACTGCCGCCGTCAATATAGAGATTTTCATAGCCAATATCATCCAGATTTTTTAGCACATTTTTCAGATCACCCTTTTGTATCTGAATCTTGCCCTCATAACCTTCGGGAACACTTGTCATACTGTGACTCAAAACAATCACCGGTTTTTCATACGGCCAGACCCCAAAGGAGTGAACCGTCTTAAAGGTATTTGCACCCATCACCACCGCGTCCATGCTACTCATAAACTCTGTAAATCCAAAATCACTGCCATCAGGATTGGGAATGTCATGCAACCAATCCACAGCATTCTGTTCATCTGCGATATAGCCATCCAGGCTCATTGCCACATATGCCGTTAGAGTCATCCCGTTCTCCATCATTCAATATACAAAATCGTGTGCTCAACATTTAAAACTCTAGTCCACTCTAGATTTAAATAAAATCAGCACGATTCAGGCAACAACACCGCGTTCGCTTCCATGGTTCAGGTATTCTTTTGTTTCCATCATTGTCCTGAGGGTTTCAATCACATGCCATACATCATGAAACGAATTATAGAGCGCAACCGGTGCCAGACGGATCGTATTGGGAAACCTGAAATCCGCGACAACCCCGCTTGCTTTTAGCGCTTCATTAATCTGTATCGCCTTTGCATGTTTCAGCGCCACATGTCCGCCGCGTCGCTTGTTGTCCCGGGGGGTGCCGATCTCAAACCCGAACGGAACCAGCAGACGATCCGCCAACGTGATCAGATAGTCGGTCAACCGCAGGGATTTTTGCCGAATGGCCGGGATACCGATTTCATTGATGATCCGAAGCGATCCCTCCAGCGGGGCCAGACTCAGAACATGCGGTGTGCCCATCTGCCAGGCACCGGCATTCCCGGCCGGCTCAAAGGCGGCAGACATGTCAAACTGTTTTTCCTTGGCCGACCCAAACCAGCCCGCCAGAGCCGGTTGTTTGTTAAAATGCTGTTTATTGACATACAATCCGGCAATGCCCCCGGGACCACTGTTACAATATTTATACGTGGACCAACAGGCAAAATCGACATGCCAATCAGACAAAGAATGGGGCACCGCGCCCACAGAATGAGAACAATCAAAGCCGATGACAATACCGCGATTGTGCGCCTCCGTTGTAAGCATTGCCATATCGAGGAGCTGGCCGCTGCGATACAACACCGAGGGCAACAAGACGAGCCCCACATCCCCGGTCATGGCATCGATGATCTCCCCTTCCTCCAGGAATCCCTCGTCCGGATTCCTGACCTGCTTGATATCCCGATCCGGATCAAAGCCTCTCAATTGGAGCTGACTTGCGATGGCATATCGATCCGTGGGAAACGCATTCTCTTCTATCAGAATTTTTCGTTTGACGCCCTGTGGAGAATAAAACGAAGCGAGCAGGGCATGAATATTCACCGTGGTCGAGGCGTGTAAAATCATTTCTTCGGGCTCCGCACCGACCAGGGGGGCAAAGTGTCCGGACAACTCTTCCGCATAGGTGAACCAGGGGATTTCGGCTTTCATCCAGCCGTGAATTCCCAATCGTTTCCATTCATCGACAATGCGCAACAGGCTGGTTTCGGCATCCTTGGAAAGCAGGCCCAGAGAATTGCCGTCCATATAAATCTCGTCGGGATGTCGATAAAAACGCTCGCGAACATGACCAATGGGATCGCGCGAATCAAGCGCGTGCGCATACTCTATGTCCGTTTTGTGTTCGATGTTCATTTGATCGGACTCTGGTTTAAGATGGATTTCACGCCGGGCAGGGCCAATTCGACCCAGGCCGCATACATATTTCCGGACGGATGCAGACCGTCCTCAGCAATAAGAGAAGGATCGTCTTTTGCCTGACGGGAAACGGGGGTGACATCCACATAAAGACTGCCACGTTGCTGCGTTTCCTCGCGATTCACGTTATTGTATTGATCAATCTCCATGGCAATTTTGTTGCGATCCCGCGATGCGGCAAAAGGCATCACACCCCAATCCGGGATCGAGAGTACGAATACCGTTTCAGCTTGCCCGCCGGCAAACTCTGTGGCCTGTTCGAGCAACGAGCGGAACCCGGCACGATAATTCCCGACATCCCGCCCGCGATATTGATTGTTCACGCCGATCAACAGGGAAACCAGATCGAAAGGTCCGGTAACCCTTGCTGCATGGATTCCTGCGGCCAGTTCATCCGTCGTCCAGCCGGTTGTTGCAACAATCAGAGGATCATTGATCGAATACCCCTCTTTACGAAGAGAGGTGGCCAGCAGCACCGGGTATCGCTGCGATGCGTCAACCCCTTCGCCGATGGTATAAGAGTCTCCCAGAGCGAGGTAGTGTCTTTTTTTCTTGTTCATCGTTTTGACTTTTCATGAACCAAAAAATGTCTGACGACGTGTGCTTTTGGGACTGTTTTCTATCCCCTGCGGGACTTGATTCTCATATCCATTCAGATCGATAAAAGACCTGTTCTTATCTTATTGACATGAATTGCCGGTAAACAAACGACAGACATTCGGCCTCCACGGCACAAGGCCTGGATGCACCCGACATTTGGGTAGAAAAAACGACTGAAAACCTCAGGTACACCCGCAGCCTTGTGTCCGTGTCCAGTCAGTTTGAGCCATTCATTATGAAAAGAGTACACCTATCTGCCAATGGGTACATTCATTTTAAAATTTACACTCTGTCCGGGTGATAAAGCATAGCCTTTGTACGTATCCAGAAAATCCCGGTACTCGTTATCCAGTATATTGGTGATCTCAAGATCTAAATTGACCGGATAATTCATGATATTTATATCAAAGCCAAACCCAATATTCATTAACAAATACGACTCGGTTGACGCAACACCAAAGGGAATATCAGGACCATTATTATCATCAAATTGGCCGAACGGTTCGTATATTCCTGCCGACGATTTGTCACCCACATGTTTAATGTTCAGGAAAGCATAAGGTGATTTTAAGGCGGACAGGTTTGGTAACAGAAATTTTACATTTGCAGAAACACGATCGGCGGGCATAAGCGGCAATTCGTTTTCTTTATGAGTACCGCTGGAAAATTCACTATGAATAACGGAAAACATCCCGCCAAGAACCAACCAGTCGAACAGGGAATAGTTGATACTCAGATCCAATCCCGTCAGGATTGCTTCTGCCTGATCATGCGCAAAGACAAATGTCTCATTTTGAGGAGCCAGAGGATGATCGGGTGCGTTATATAAAAATATATAATTGTCGATTCTGTTCTGAAAAACTGTAGCGGATGCATTCGTCCGTTCATTTCTCAACCGTAAAGACGCGCTCATATCAAATGATGTTTCATTATCCAGTTCCGGGTTACCAATCTGATAAGCAAACACACCACCGTGATATCCATAGACATACATGTTGTAAAAGCTCGGTGTTCTGAATCCGCGTCCAATATTTGCTGCAACTGTTAACACGTTTGACAGCCTGTAGGAAGCACCAAGGGCACCCGACAGGGACGAAAACGTTCGGTTATCGTCTTTGGGTAACAGTGGATTGGTCAGAGAGCCCATAAACTCCTGGGAACGATAATCAAAACGGACGCCGAAATTCAATGTAAGAGGATCAGACTGCCATTCCTCAAACCCAAACAAAGCAAAATTGGTAAAATGTCCCGTGGGTTGGAGTGGAACCAAACCGATATTTTCATGGTCATAATACTTTATTTCCGCACCTAACGTACCGGAAAAATCGGATAATTTGGCATGCTCCACTTCAATTCGAGCTGTATAGACATCCAATACCAAATCCACATTCGCCGAATCCGGCAAAACAGCCCGGGAAAGACCGGGTTTTGCTGCCTGCCGGTGATTGCGTTGATAGCTCAATTTGGGCTTGAGTATAAAGCGACCCAGTGGAACATTGGCTTTTGCATTCACGATTTGATTCTGAAGCCGCAAACCAATAGGATTTCCCGTGGGAAGCAGGAAATTATTTTCATTGTAATAATGATCATAATGAAGGGAAAACAGACCCAACGTTGTTAGCATCCCTGTCGCCAACGATCCATTGATTTGCTCAAAATCGGTGTGGTCAATCTCACCGGTAAATTTTGGATCCCCCCGTTTTCCGGTCTGTGCAAAGGGAGCGATTTCTGGTGTGTGAAAATTTCCCGCACGTCTTCGTACCAGTGCACCCTTGAATCCTGTATTGCCTGTTGAGACACCAAATCGTGCACCCGCCATATACTCGTTATTGTTTGAATGATAAGACGTCGTGACCGACCCATTAATTTCTGCTTGATCACTTGTAGCGATGTGAAAGCGGTATGGAATGACATTTATCGCTCCACCAAGGGCATCTGATCCATACAGCAAGCTTGCTGCACCCTTAATAATCTCGAGCCGCTCCGCATTGAATGGATCGATATTTGGAGCATGCCGTTCACCATATTGCTGGTATTCCTGTGCCACCCCGTCACTTAAAATGCGTATACGCTCTCCCGTCTGTCCCCGAATAACCGGTTTACCCGCAACCGATCCGGCTGACATATTATAGATCCCGGGAATGGATTCAATTGTTTTACCAAGCGACGTGGATTGCAAACGGATTTTTTCCCGTCCGCTGATAGAACTGATATCCTGTGGTGAATGTAAAGGATCGACAGCGATCGGACTGCCCGTTATGACAATGGGCTCCGTTTCGAACACGGATTGATACAACGTAAAGTTCATGCGACTGGTTTCACCCGCATTCACTTGTATTGTGCGCAGTTGTGATGTATAACCGATAAAATTTACCGCAACTTTATAGGTCCCGGCAGGAAGGCGAGAAATCGTAAAATCTCCCTGATGATCGGTGGTTGCACCGCGCTCCAGTTTGGGAAGTAGAATATTTGCACCGGCAAGAGGTTCATTGTCACCATCAACGACGACACCATTTATAGTACCATACTTTGATTGACCAAAACAAAAAGTATAACTTGTGATCAGAAAGATGACAAGTATAGATATACTCCACCTATTCATTTTTGAATACATGACTTTCCCTTTCAAATCTTGATACGTTAAAAAGCAAATCCAGAATAGATATGACGTATTATTTTTTCCAGATCTGAAAGGGTGGAGCACGGGAATAATACTTTGTATAAAAAAATGAACAATCGGCTTCAACATGAATGAATGCCAGGGTCGCAAGTATGGATAATATCAGAACAAAAAGACAACTAAAAACAAGAATAGAACCAAACAACACATACAGCTGATGGGCAGGACAATCATGATGATGTTCCAAATCGGGTTCATGGTTGTGAAACAACTCTTGTCCGGAGCCCAAAAAGAACAACAGGAATACGAATGAGATGATCCAACAGGGATTGCTCTTTTGAATATTATTTCGAACGGCTGTCAACATACCAGTTTGTATTGTTCCTTTTCTTATCATCTAACAGTATAAGCAACCATCCTGACCGTAAAGACACAGGTGAAACCCGACTGTTTGCCAAATCCTCAAATGTTGCCCAAAAGAATCGACGTCTGCTATCAGCTGCATGGCCCGTTAGAGCATCCATAGCAATCCAAAAAGGATCTATTCATTTTCGGCTGACATTGGTGTTACCGTATGACATAAAGCACCCTATTGGATATACTCCATTAAACCCGATTTTTCAATCAAAAATTCAGGGAACGATGTGGAATCGGAGCGAAAAACGGTATGCTGTCTGATTTTCGCTACGGCTTGCTCTTTTCGGCATTGCTGCATCATGTGCTAACCTGTGAAACGTTCGGATAGAAACGACCATGTTATCATTTGCCGAGTCCCGCCCAGGCAGTGAAAAATCATTAAAACCCGACTTTCTATTCCCGCTGTAACTCTGTTTTCGGTGCATCGAACCCACCGCATTTCTGAAGCAGCCCCACCGATCACTGCGTTTTGTTCGGGGTGAGCACCAGTGCGGGGGCATCGGTCGGCAGGGTGTCAGGAACCGGAAAGGCGATTTCAATCACTTGCCCAAAGTGTTTGTACTCTTTGAGTTCTACCGTCGGCGCGGCCAGGGATGTCCGGATATCAAAGGTCATGCCCCGGAGCGTCCATGTGTCTGTGCCGAACCGCTCGGGTTGCATCTCCGGTGTGTGAACCAGGATACGCAGGGGGTGTTCGGCATCGGGCTGTGGAAGTGAGATGTAAAGGCTTTGATCGTTGATGTTCACAGAGGCTGCGTTTTCACCGTGGACGAGCAGCCAGCTCAGTTCGCCACCGGGAGTGGCGGACCAGTGGACCGTTCCGGGGCAGAGCTGTTCCCATCGACGCAGCATTCCGGTTGAAGCACCCATCATCCAGTCGGTTTCCAACAGGGCCTGAGCCTGGAAGACCCGATCGCGATAGGGAATGCGTTTAAGCAGGTGACGCGGTTCACCAAAGGTTTTAAACGCCGGCATGACATCCTCGGGGGGCTGGACGTTCAGAAGGGCAAAGAGAGGAGCATAGGCCCACTCAAAGGGACGTTCCTTCGTCTGTGGCACGGGTGCGTGTTCGGGGCCCTCGAGCCCCATGGCGATGCACATACCCAGCAGCGCGTTATACCGGGTCATGTCCATGCCGTAGCTCCGCGTATAGGGACCGCACAGGTTTTTCAGTCCGGCGTGGTAAAAACGAGCAATGTCGGCCCAGAGGGCGGATTCGATGGTTCTGGCCCCGTCGCGGAGCTCCACACTTTTTCCCAATTCGCGCCACATGCCCAGGGCCATCAGATTGACGCCATAATACGTCGGGGAATTGAACTCGGTAAAGGTGTTGTACCGGGAAAAGAGGTCCAGAATGGCCCCGGCCTTGCTCCTACCCCTTTCCCGGAAGCCCGGATTGGAGACAAGATGCCCGGTATAGTCCAGAAGAAAGGCGCTCATCAGGGCGATGTTGGTGTATTCCGGAGACACATCGCGTTGTATGGCACCCTCGGCCGCGCGCACCAGTGCCGCATCGATGTCGCGAATGAGATCGGGAGCCATCACCTCGCCGAAATGTTCGCGGGCGACAATGAGACCGGTACCGACGAATTCGCGCCAGTTCTGATCACGACGGTCTGTGCTCACACCGGTTCGCCATACCCCATGGAACGGCTCCCCCGGCGTGTTGTACTGAAGGTCTAACAGCTCGCGTATGATCATCTGTGCGTTCTCGCGGTCGGCAGCCCGATTGCGTAACAGCATGCCGATGGTATGAAAGGTGGCAGAGCGGGTGCCGTGCTCCTGGATGAATGCCCGGGTTGTGGTGTCATCCCAGACATCGTGCCCGGATTCCGGCAAGATAAAGGTGACGAGCTCTTGCTGATAAGGGGTCAGATCCTTCAATTCGATGCTTTGAGCGTAGCCGGTGATCACGGCCCATCCCAGGATGAGGCTCAGGATGATTAGAGAGATACGTTTCATAGAGGTCATTCCTGATTTCTCCGGTAATAGGGTGATATACGGTTAAACAACTGAATGATTTTTTATGGTCAAGACATTATAATAAAAAGGTACCCGTCCGCCGGTGCAATTGCAAGCAAAAAGAAACTTCAACTCGGGGTGGTGAGGGGTGCATTGATAACGACGATCCCGGCGTCTGTGAGACGCTCGACCCAATCCTGCACACGCGATGAGGTAACGGATTCTTTGGAGAGAGCCACATCACGCGCCCGCCCAAAGCGTCTGTCCTTGTCCAGACATAGAGTATGATAGGGCATGATTTCCACACCACATAAATCGGGCAGAGACCGGACAAGGGAAATGACTCCGTCCAGATGGTCCGAATCATCATTAAAGTAGAGAATGAGGGGCAGGCGCACTCGAATGTTGGCTCCTCGATTGTGGAGATATCGCAGGTTGGCGAGTATCTGTATGTTCGGCGCGCCGGTGTTCTCGAGGTGACGTCGGTTGTTCATATCCTTGACATCGAAGAGGAACAGATCCACGTACGGCATCACCTCGTTAAAGACAGAGACGGGCACGGCGCCACATGTTTCGACACAGCAATGTATACCCTCCTGTCCGGCCGCGTTCAGCAAGGCCCTGGTAAACCCGGTCTGTATCAACGGTTCCCCACCCGAGAGGGTCATCCCTCCACCGGAAGACTCGTAAAACGGCTTGTCGCGTACCACGCTTTGCATGACGGTGTCAACGTCCACCTCGCGGCCAACGAGCTGCAACGCTCCCGCCCAACACGCCTCCACACAGACACCGCACGCTTTGCAGACATTGCGGTTCAGGACATGATGTCCGTCGATCAGGGTATGCGCCCGGTTTGGGCACACCCTGAAGCAATAGCCGCATCCGATACAGGATTCCGGTTGAAACGAGAGGAGCGGGCCCGGGTCCAACCCCTCGGGATTATGACACCACACACATCGCAATGGACAGCCTTGCAGAAACACCGTCGTGCGTATCCCCGGCCCATCGTGAATGGAAAAGCGCTGTATGTCGAATACAGTTCCCGTTATCCGGGTTGCTGGCTCTATCACGTTAATATTCCATTCTCATCATGACTTCGTTTTGCATTTCACGGGACAGCCGGGTAAAATAATCGGTATAGCCGCCGATGCGGACGACGAGATCGCGATACGCTTCCGGATTCTGTTGCGCCCGGCAAAGCACTTTCCTGTCCACAACGTTCATCTGCGTTTCGAATCCTCCGCGTCTGAGATAGGTCAGGACCAGATCCCGCAACGCATCCGTAGCAGCCGGAGACCGGTTAAAGAGAGACGCACTGAATTTCATGTTAAACGCCACCCCGCCGATCAGCGGGCTATGGTCCCAGCTTGTGGTGGACAGGATGGCTGCCGTGGGTCCCTGCGTCTCTCGTCCCTGCGCCGGACCGGCGCCGTCCGCAAAGGGAACTCCGGCCTTGCGGCCATCCGGGGTGGCACCGGTTTCCCGACCCAGGTGTTCATGCATGATCCAGACAAAAGCACCGGGTATGTAGGGACTGTCATCCGGATTCATCCGGAATCTTTTACACAGTCCGGTCACAAAACTCACAACCTGCGCCATCAAGGCGTCGCTCTCCGCCTCATCCTGCCCGTATTTCGGATACGCATTCATGAACCGCTGCCGGATGGGTTCGTGGTTGTCGAAATCCTGTGTCAGAATCTCCTGCATCTCGCGCAACGACAGTCGCTTTTTGTTATACACCTCTTCCCGGATCACCAGCAGAGAATCGGCGAGGTTGGCCAGCCCGACGAATGAACATTCCACCCAGTTATAGACCGCACCGCCACAATCGATATCCTTTCCTCTCTCGATACAGTCGCGTGTAAAGACGCTTTGCAACGGCTTTCTGCCGCGTTGCGCTCTCTCCGTGCGGGCTTTGTTCTCCAGAGCCACTCCGGATTCCACCCTGGAACTCAACTGTTTCAGATACCCCTCCATGAATTCTTCGAATGAGGCCGGCGGCCGTTCAACTCCCTCTTTGATCACCTCCAGGAGTGTCGCGCAGGTGTTATAGTAGGGACTGGCGACCCAGACATTGCTGGATCCCACAGGAGTGATTTCCACACAGGTACTGTTGATATAGTTACAGGCCTCTTCCTCCGGCACACCATAGGTCTTGAGACCGTTCTGAATGGTCTCGTCACCAAAAAACGCGGGATTGGAATAGCCCTGTGATATGAGCTCTATACCGAGCTCCACAAGCTCTTGCGGTGTGCCTTCATGCCAGCAGATGCCCACGGTGGGATAGACGAGACGCGTCCGACGCAATGCTTCCAGGCAGAGACAGGACAGGGTATGGGTCACATCATGACCTGCAGCGTCCCGTCCTCCAACCATCACCGGAATCGCCAGTCCATCCGGTATGAATTCATTGATCAACAGGTAGAGGCTCTCGATGAGGAAAAGTGCCTCCTCGCGAGAGAGTCGGCCTGCCGCAACATCCGCGTCGTAAAAGGGTGCCACTGTCCGATCCAGATGTCCGGGACCCACGAGAGCCACCGACTCTCCATACTGCACGGCGAGAATGATGAGCCACAGGAGTTGAATGGCATCCCGGAACGAACGGGGCACTCTGTGGCTGACCCATTCACACGACTCGGCGATTCGGTCCAGTTCACGCCGACGGTCCGGGTCCGCCGCAGCCATCTGTGCACGGACAGGTTCTGCCGCTCGCTGGATAAACACCGTCAAGCCGTCGAGCGCCAGGAGGAAGGAGCGATACGTGTCTGCCGCCTCACCGTCGGCGGTGGCCAGCCGCGCCTGGATATCGTTTCTAATCCCGTCAATCCCCAAGGTCATGGCCCGACCGAGATCGAGTTCGCAATGTCCCGTCTGGCCGGGTGGTGATGGATACGACTCGAGGACGGCCCGGGCATGGGCGACATCGGCGTCGCTGCCATCTGCCGGACTCGGTGCCAGACGTCCTGCAAGGAGTTCCAGCTCGTCCAGTGCAAACGTCGCGCGGCGCAACACTTCGCGCGTACAGTAACCCTGCCGTACCTGCCAGGACTCGACCTGTTTGCTGCTTTCCAGGGCTGCCGCACGCGGAATCGAAATATCCAGCCAGGTGCGGTGCTTTCGCTCCAGACAGCGCTCGCGTAAGAGGGAAATTCTGTCCTTGTCGGCGATCATAACATGTCTTTCATGAGGGACAGCGGCAATTGGCTGTACAATTTTTTCTATCCGCTGTATTGACTCGGTTCCATGAGGATTTATCG
>CAYPUH010000130.1:0-11795 GCA_964413725.1 uncultured Cytophagia bacterium | reverse complement strand
GATTTAGGGTTTGTTCCCGCTCGTCATGCCCGCCACCGAGACCGGCACCACGATGGCGTCCCACAGCATCCAGCTCATCGATAAAGATAATGCAGGGAGCGTTTCGTTTGCCCTGTTCAAACAAATCCCGGACACGGGAGGCCCCCACTCCTACAAACATTTCGACAAAATCGGCCCCGGACATGCTGAAAAACGGAACTCCAGCCTCACCGGCCACGGCTTTTGCCAACAGGGTCTTTCCCGTTCCCGGTGGCCCCAGCAATAACGCACCCTTGGGGATTTTACCCCCCAGACGCTGAAATTTATCCGGATCTTTGAGGAAATCGATGATCTCGCGGAGTTCGGTTTTTGCTTCCTGCGCTCCCGCCACATCCGCAAACGTCACGCGGGTTTGATCTTCCATGAACAGCTTGGCCCGGGATTTTCCAAAGGAAAAAACACCCTTGTTCCCCCCACCCTGCATCCGGCGGATAATATAAATCCAGAATCCAACCAACAACAGCCAGGGTAAAACCGAAAACAACATCCCCCAGATGCTGGGAGACTCTTCCTTGAACTGCAGAACAAGACCATAGTTGTCCCGCCACTCTTTGATCGTGGCATAGTCTGGAGGCTGTGGCAGAATGACCTTGAAATCAAACTGTTCTCCCTCGATCTGGGAGGGGTCTGCCGGCGGCTCCTGGTAACTGCCATATAAAGTCTTGCTTTCCACCAGAGCCGTTTTGACCTTGCCACTCTCCAATTCATGGGCAAACTGATCATATCCCATCAACCGTGCTTGTTGGTGTGGAGAACTGAACTGCTGAGAAATAAACAATGAAAAGGCGATCACGATCACCCAGAACAACAGTGTTCGGGATGCACGTTTCCATTGAGGCCCTTCGGGCTTTTGAGGAGGTTGCGGCTTTTTCCCCCTCGGTCTCTGTGGAGGCCGCTTATTGCCGCCCTCGTTTTTATTGTTATGGGATGCATTCATAATAGTATTTGGTATCAAGGTCTTATCCTTTGTTATCTTTGGAAAATCCAACCGCCTCGAACATAAAGTCGAAATCCTTACACCCAATCCTTGTTCAGATATTAACGTTTTTGGCCAAACAGACGTTCCCCAAAACGAAAATAGATGTGGCGGCTATTCCATCATATATACAGCCGGCAGATTGCGCAAAATCTGCTTATAATCCAGACCATACCCGACCACATAGTGATCCGGAATTTCAAAGCCAACATAATCGATGTCGAAATCGACTTTGGCCTTTTCCTTTTTGAGTAACAGAGACACAAATTTCAACGAAGCGGGATCGTGCCTCGAAAACAACTGTTCCAGGAATTTGACCGACAAACCGGTATCCACAATATCTTCAACGACCAGAACATGTCGGTCCCTGAGATCGGCATTGATTTCTTTGATCACCGAAACCTGTCCCGTGGAGACTTTTTCATCTCCGTAACTGGATATTTTGAGAAAATCGATCTCTAAATCGAGTTCAACATGACGAATCAGATCCGCCATAAACAAAAAGCCACCATTGAGTACACCGACAACAACTGGGTGCTTGGTCTGATAGTCAAGAGTAATTTGTTCTCCCAGTTCTCTAACGCGGCAGTCGATTTGCTCCCGACTCAGCAGAACAGGGAATTTATTATCGTGAACCACTCTTTTAAATTCAGATTGTTTCTGGTCAGGCATTTTTTAATACGAGTTTTAACATATGACGAGTCGTGTTTGTTACCCGGACCCGGTGATCGAGTCGAACACCGGCTACCCAGACAATCCGATCACCGCAACCGACGACCGGAATTTCAGATCGCTGATGGTGAGGGACTTTGGTATCGATCAGAACATCCGACACCTTTTTCATCGAACACATTCCCAGAGGTTGAAACCGGTCTCCGTGATGTGGTGAACGCACCCACAAAGGTTCGACAACATGATCGGCATCGATCCAGGCAATTGATTGATTTTTGTTTTTTTTTATCCGCTCTAACGGTTGACTGTCTTTTTTTATTTCCAGGAATAGAGATCCCCACAGCGGGCAGACACCGGGAATCCTTTCCAGTGTTTTCAGCTGAACATTTCTGGCATGGCGCCTGGATAGTACGATACCGGTAGGTTCCACACGAAGCTCACTCTCACCCAAAACGATCGATTTGGTACTCCGTCTGTGTCGTAAAAGTGTACCGATTTTCGACAACGATCGCTGATTCAATATCCGCCTGGATTCCCCTACTCTCTCGAGAGCGATGCCAAGTATATATTTATGAAGAACATTAAAATACGCCAAAAATGCTTCAATATCAAGGATAATTTTCCCCGGCCGAACTTCCCGGGCACAGGTCTCAAATGCCTCGCTGGCCTGTTGGCGCAGGATGGCATCGGTTTGTTGACACACCTCGGCCAGCTGTGTCAGATTGGACACCAGTCCGCGATTGTATTCCGATTCGAGTCGGGGGATCAGCTCGTGACGGATGCGATTGCGCCGATAAGAGAGATCCCGGTTGGTATAATCTTCACAGTACCGGACCCCCTGATCCTCGGCATAGGTTTGGATTTCCAGCCGCGACCGGGAGAGCAAGGGACGAATGAGTTGATCCCGATGCCAGGAGATACCTCCCAGACCGGTGATACCTGTACCTCGCAGCATATTCATGAGAACGGTCTCAGCCTGATCGTTAGTATGATGACCGGTGGCAATTTTTTGGCACTGAACCTGTTTCGCGATCCGGTGTAAAAACCGATATCGTTCCTGTCGGGCAGTGGCCTCCAGTCCCGTGGACCCCTCTTTCGCCAGCGCGGGTATATTTACCCGTTCGTCGTACAACGGAATCTGATAGACCTCACACGCTTGCTTCACCTGTTCCTGATCGCGATCCGCCTCTTGCCGAATGCCATGATGAAGATGAGCCGCATGCAGATCCCATTGAAAACCGCGGGCCAGTTGCACCATCACATGCAATAGCACCATGGAATCGACCCCACCCGACACCGCCAACAACACCTTCTCACCGGATGTGAGCAGGTTGTGTTCACAGATATCGGTACGAACCCGCTGGATGAACGCCCGCGCCAAGGGACTTTGTACCGGCTTGAAACCAGTCACGGTTTAAGAATCCTCTGCTGCGGATGAATCACCGCTTTGATCACGTTATCGGCATAGTGATCAACCAGGTCATATCCCTGCACGGTCTCATCCAATGCGAAATGATGTGTGACAAAGGGTTTGGGATCAATCCCTCCCCGCTGCATAAGATCCAGCACGCGTTGCGTGGTTTGGTTCGAACGACGCACAAATCGGATGGTCAACCCTTTTCGGCGTGCATTGGTGGTGATAAAGGTGACCGGTTCTGTCTCCGGAATCCCCACCCAGATCACCTTTCCTCCCATGCAGGCAAGCTCGACGGCCTGTTGTACGGTTTCCGACTCGCCGGCGCACTCGAACACGACATCCACTCCCCGGCCGTTGGTTGAGTCCAGTATCCTTTCCACTACAGTCTCCTGTCGGGCGTGGATGGCCTCATCCACTTCTCCCACACGGTGGGCAAAATCCAGACGATAATCCAAAAGGTCGGTGGCAAAGAGTTGGGTCACGCCGGTGGTGTTGCGAAGCATCTGCTGAATGGATACCCCCACCGGTCCGGATCCCAGCACGGCGGCGGTCATGCCGGGACGAATGGCGGCCAGATCGATACTGTGAAGGGCGACACCGAAAATTTCAGCCATCACACCATCCTCATAACTCTGATCCGGAGCAAGGGGAAAGAGAAGATGACCGGGCCAGACCATCTGCTCGCATAACGCACCATCATAGGGAATCACGCCACAAAATTGCAGATTTTCGCACAGATTGAAATATCCACGGCGGCACCATTCACAGTGACCACATTCGATACCCGCTTCGACCGCCACCCGGTCTCCCGGTCGCACGTGCGTCACCTGCTTTCCGGCTTCAACGACGCGCGCTGAAATCTCATGACCCAAAATCAACGCATGATCCGTGTTCTCCTGCCCCAGATTCACACCCCGATACTGATGCACATCAGATCCACAGATCCCCACAGCCTCGACATCCAGTAACACATCGGTTGCTTTGTCCAGCCGAGGTGTCCGGACATCTGAGACCTCCAACTGATAGGGTGCCGTCAATTGCACAGCTTTCATTGTAACATCTCTCCCCATTGAGTATCTTTCGAGCCATATCGTAAACACAGTGGCCTCAGCGGTGAATCATCACGTTCACCAGCTTGACCGGTGTGTTCATACAGTCTGTTCATGTACTGTAATTCATACAATATCATCAAAGTATGGATTAAAATCAAGGCGTTTCCACCACCCCTCAGACGATAAACTCGTTGCACCGAACATCAATTTGTACTATTTTTATGTCATCGCGTGTATGGCTCGTCTGCAGACGGGCATCACGACTGACATCATTGCATAGGATAAAATTGACCAAAAGGTGACGTGTGACGTTTTTATTTGAATCTCTCAAAACAAAAAAGGTTCTGGTGATCGGTGATATCTACCTGGACGAAATGGTTCAGGGTGAAGCCGGTTACCTGTCCACCGAGGGACCGTTTCCGGTGTTAACCGTGCGTGATCGGCGCACTCAGGTCAGCGGAGCCGGACATGTGGCCACCCTGCTGGGCGGCTTTGGAGTCTCTGTGTCGTTGTTCAGCCGGATCGGAGCCGACCCGGCCGGAGAATTACTTGTCAATCGTCTGAACCCGCTCGGTATCGAAACCACCGGTTGCCTCATCGATCCGGACGAACCCACTCCGACACAGACCCGTATTCAGGTCTCATCCGACCGGTATCCGCTTCAGGAGCTGGTGCGGTTGCACGCCCCTCTCGCCAGCGCTCTCCGGCCATCCCAGCGACGTCACCTGATCGAGGCCATAGAAGGAGGACTGGACGAGTGTGACGCGGTGGTTATCTTTGACCGGGATGGCCGATTCATTGACGCCGATCTGATCGCCGCAATCCAGGGTGCTGTAGAGCATCGTTCTGTCGTTCTGATTGGAGATTCTGAAAAACAGATATCCCTGTTTCGTGAATTCGATCTCATCACTCCCAATGAACATGAAGTTCTGTCTGCGGCACCGGATCACACCGATCCCATACGGGCGTCACAACATCTGCAACAGTCACTCGGCTGCCGTATTGTATTGATGACCCAGGGTGGCAGCGGCTTGACCGTTGTCGAGGGAGACGCAAAGGCGACCCATCTGGACACCGACAATCGGGGTGTCTTTGATGTGACCGGAGCCGGGGAGACGGTACTCGCCGCGGGCACGTTGGGATTACTTCTGCAACTCGCCCCTCAAGAAATCGGTGAACTGGCCAACATTGCTGCCGGTCTCGCGGTTTCCAGACCCGGGCTGGCCTCGTTGACGCCTCAAGACATCGAACGGGCAACCTGGTTGCGCGAGGCCCGGGTGCAGGCTGAAAAGGTCGTCTCTCTGGATACACTACGGGACATTGTTCACCGTGCCCAGAACACCGGACAGCGAGTGGTCTGGACCAACGGTTGTTACGATCTTGTCCATGCCGGTCACATTCTCTATCTTGAGCGAGCCCGCGAATTGGGAGACATTCTGGTGGTGGGATTGAACAGTGACCGCTCTGTTCGCCTCTCGAAAGGCGCCGGTCGTCCTATCGTGACCGAAACGCAGCGGGCCAAACTCATATCATCGCTGAACGTGGTGGATTATGTGATCGTATTCGATGACGAATCCCCCCGCGATATCATTCGAGAGCTAAAACCCGATATCTATGCCAAAGGCGGGGATTATACGGTGGATACCATCAACCAGGATGAACGTCATATTGTTGAAGGATATGGCGGTGAGATCGCTCTGTTGCCGGGTGTGAAAGGAATGTCCACGACACACCTGATCGAAAAAATCCTCAAAACCTATCGCGACGACTGATTCCAGGCACAGAGGGCATGGCAGAAGAGGGGTGGACCGCAGTGGGCTGCCCATCCGAGGCGGGATGAACAGCCCGGTCCTGATATCAACGCTGCCCCATACTCGTCCCCACAGCCACGGCCGCCTCGATAAGGGGTGAATCCACGGAGACATTGCGGGTACGTCCACCTACATCCGCAATGGGCACGGACACGATCTGGTTCCCTTTTAACGCCACCATCTGGTTGAACTCTTTGTTGGCCACGAGTTCGGCAGCCCGGACACCATATCGCGTCGCCAATACACGATCGTACGCAGTGGGAGATCCGCCCCGCTGCAGATGCCCCAGAACCGTGGCCCGTGTTTCCAGACCGGTGCGGTCTTCAATGTCATTCCCCAGTTTGATGGATATGCCGCCGAGACGAATCTGATCCGGACTGTCCTCAACAATCCGGCTCACCACACGCTCGCCTCCCTGAGGTTTGGCTCCCTCAGAGACCGCAATGATACTGAAACGCCGGCCTTTTTTGCTCCTCTCCACCACACGATCACATACTGCATCCAGATTATAGTCCATTTCGGGAATGAGGATAATATCCGCTCCGCCGGCGATACCCGCCCCCAACGTCAACCAGCCGGCATATCGACCCATCACCTCGATGATCATGACGCGATGATGAGATTGCGCGGTGGTGTGAATCCGGTCGATGGCCTCGGACGCAATGGACACCGCCGTATCATAACCAAACGTCACATCCGTATGATAGATATCGTTGTCGATGGTCTTGGGCACTCCAACCACTGGAACACCCCTTTCGATCAGCTTTTTTGAAATCGCCATGGTGCCATCTCCCCCGATACACACCAGCGCGCTCAATCCCAACTCCTTGATATACGCCACACAGTCGTCCGAAACATCCTTGTACTCGATGTGACCATTCGTCTCCGCCGGATGATCGAATGGATTGGCTTTGTTGGAGGTGCCCAGTACCGTACCACCTTGTTGTAAAATGCCCGAAACCGCATCGAAATCGAGAACACGGGATCGACGCTCGATCAATCCCAGAAACCCGTCCTCAAAGGCAACCGCCTCCACATCGTATTTTAGGATCAAAGACTTTGTGACCGCCCGGATCACGGCATTCAGACCGGGACAATCGCCACCTCCGGTCAATATTCCAACTCGCTTCATAAGATCATCCTTTCGTATTAAACTCTGAATTCAGTACCCTATGACATTTCAAACCTGATGACGGAAAACAGTCCCACATCAACCACCTGCCATAACCGATTTGACGATATGATCAATGGTATCACCTCGCATATAGACCCGTGGCAGCCGTTTCCCGAGTCGGGCCATCACCTCATAAGAGACGGATTCTGCCCAGCCTGCGACATCATGAGGAGTTATCACGTCATCTCCGTCGTGTCCAATCACAGTGACTTCCGAGCCCTCGGTACAATCGGGCACGTCGGTGAGATGGACAAAACAGGCGTCCATACACAGACCGCCGATAATCGGTAACCGCTGTCCTGCCCACAACACCTGACCTCGATTGCGCAGTTTTCGGTCATACCCGTCTGCATACCCCAGAGGCAGTACGCCAATCCGTTCCGGTTGCTCGGCCATGTACCGTCGACCGTACCCCAGACTATCCCCCCGGTTCAGATTCCGTTCGGTCACGACACTGGATTTCAAGGAAAATGCCGGTTTGAGATCAAGAGGCTTTTGAACATCCGTGGACGGATAGTAGCCATAGAGCATCAATCCGACCCGAACCATATTCTGCCTGGCCTCTGGTAGGTCCAGCGTACCACCACTGTTACAGATATGCCACAGCGGAATTGTGATCTTTTTCTCTTCAAATTGCCGACGAACGGTTTGAAACCGCGAAAGCTGCAACAAAGGAAAACTCTTGTCCAGACCATCGGAATTGGCAAAATGACTCATGGCTCCCACCCAGTCCAGATGGGGTATCGAGCGTAACGAGGTGAACACATCCGCTGCCCGGTCAAACCGGACACCATAACGGCTCATCCCGGTATCGATTTTGTAATGCACATGGACGGTTTTCCCCTGTCGTTCGGCTTCACGGGACAAGGCGTGAGCGACCTCGGATTGGAACACCATTTGCTCCAGATCGTGTTCCACCACCGGCATTACCTGATCCGGGAAAAGGGTTCCCATATTCAAAATGGGACAGGTAATACCCGCCCGTCGCAGTTGTATACCCTCTTCCAGGGTGACCACACCCAGACGGTCGATGCCGCCAGCCTCGAGAACCCGTGCCACGGGGACGGCACCGGCTCCATAGGCATCGGCCTTGACCACACCCAACAGGCGGGTTTCCGTACCGGAAAGAAGGAATTGGACCTGTTTTAGATTGTGCCCGATGGCGTCGAGATCGATCTCGATCCAGCTCGGACGCCAGAAAGAGGGGCTATCAACCGATTCGCGTATAGAAGAAAACGTCATGAGTACGAGTCCACCTGTCGGGAAATACGTTCAAAGGTTCATGAATTCGGGATTCACGCTCAAGAATGGAATTAAAACCTCAGGGTCTTGCCGCCTTTGATGCGGGAACAGATACTGTCCTCGATCCCGGTATAATAGCGATAGGTAGGAAAATCCACCCGTTTGACCACATGGGTTCGGGCCACCCGGGGTACAAATTCAGATTCTGAGGAATAGAGGACCTGTTTAAATCCGCCACTCTCCACAAATGCCTTCTTTTTGCCAAACAAGGTGGCACCCACCACACACTCTGAAATATGGATCATCTGTGTCGGATCGTATGCGTCCTGTACAAACTGAGTATGAGCAGGACCGACGAGCTGAACCCCTCCATGAAGAAAATCGATTTCTGGATGGGCTTGCATCACCTCGAGTCGTCGCTCCAGATGATCGGGCGCATAGGCATCATCCGAATCAAGAAAAGTGACGTAGAATCCCAACGCCGCCTGGATACCCATATTTCGCGTGGCGGCCAGTTTTCGGTTTTGGTGTTTCATGTATCGGATGGAACCGGACTGTAAAACCATCGGGATCACGAGATCCTCGAGTCCATCGGTACTGCCGTCATCAACAACCAACAATTCCCAGCTCGACACGGTTTGTTCCTGTACCGATTGGATTGCAGGCTCGATCAGATGCTTGCGATTATAAACCGCCAGAACAACCGTGACCCGCGGTTGTGGCGGAAAATCCGTTCCAGGGGTATCACTCTTTTTTAATTCAGGCTCTGTTTCCATCGTCGTTCTCGTGCAAATAGATGATCGTACCGGTCAGAAGCCGAATTCGGGTGTTCCAAAACTCTAGAATTCCGTAGACACAAAATAAACCCAAAAATACTTTAAAAGGATGAAAAACAGAACGGCAATAGCCAGAATCAACACGAATCCCAGCAAGGTTCGGACAAAGATAAGCGCCAGAGCTCCGACACCAGCGATCAGCAGAGCTGACGAAACAGCGGTTTGAATTTCCTCCGGATGGCCAAAATTTGAAAACACAGGATAAAGCTGAGGTCCAAACACCGAGACCAGGCCGAGCAACAAGAAAGCGATAATCGCCACTTTTAACAGAAATGTTCTCATAGGTCACCTTTTGTGAGGCAAAAACGGCAATGGATTCCCGCATATTCCATCAGGGCATATACAGTACAATACAAAAACCGTTGACGCAAAGCAAGCATAAAGCTGTCATTTTCCGGCATAACGAGTGCGTGATCGATTCCCACACTTGACTAAAAAATCGGTTTTTAGTACCTTATATCACATTCGTTTTGCGACCTTTAGAGTGATCCCCAACCGTTCCATGCACCTCAGGGGGATATGACGACATCGATACCTAACAGGAATCATATGAACAGAAAAATCATCATCGGGGTGATGGTCATCCTCTTGGCCCTGGTCTATCTGATTGTTGGCGGCGTGCGCGACTCGGCGGTCTATTACGTAACCGTCTCGGAGCTTTATGAGAATGGCCAGCCCACGGACAACAGAGGTTATCGGGTGACCGGAAGAGTCGTTCCGGAATCGATCCATTGGAATCCCGATTCTCTCACGCTTTTATTCACACTGCACCAGGGAGGAGACAGTCTGAAAGTCATTTACCACGACATGATGCCGGATCAACTGGCAGATGCCCAACAGGCCGTTGTGGAAGGACGCTGGGACGGCAACCAGTCCTTTATCGCCCAAAAAATTCTGCTCAAATGTCCCTCCAAATATGAGATCAAAACGACAGATCCCTCTTCTACGGTGTCGGGTTGAAAAAAAGAGACGTCTCAAGCAAAAACCAATCAACCGAGTATTACAAATAGCGAGTCATGGAGACATTATGCTTATAGACTGGTTCACTGGACTGACACCTATTACGCAGGCTCTAATCGCCACCTTGTTTACCTGGTTCATGACCGCGGCGGGGGCATCTCTGGTCTTTTTTTTCAAGCGCATCAACCATACAATTCTCAATGCCATGCTGGGATTTGCGGCTGGTGTCATGATCGCTGCCAGCTTTTGGTCTCTTTTGGCTCCCGCCATCGAGATGGCGCAACAGGAATCCTCCCTGCCCCCCTGGATTCCCGCTGCCCTGGGATTTTTGGGAGGTGGCCTTTTTTTACGGATAATCGATATGATATTGCCTCACCTCCACCTGGGATTTCCCATGGAGGAGGCGGAAGGTATTTCCACTCGCTGGAGACGTAGTGTACTGCTGGTCCTCGCTATCACACTGCACAACTTTCCTGAAGGTCTGGCAGTGGGGGTGGCATTCGGAGCCATCAGCGCCGATCTTCCCTCCGCCTCCATGGCCGGCGCTGTGGCACTCGCCGTGGGTATCGGCATTCAGAATTTTCCCGAGGGCACGGCGGTATCGGTCCCGTTGCGTCGGGAAAATTTATCGAGAGGTAAGGCCTTTTGGTATGGACAGTTGTCCGGAGTGGTGGAACCCATCGCTGGTGTGCTGGGGGCCGCAGCAGTCATCCTCATGCGACCGATTCTTCCCTACGCCCTGGCTTTTGCTGCCGGAGCTATGATTTATGTGGTGGTGGAAGAATTGATACCCGAATCCCAACTGGATAGGAAAACCGATGTGTCCACAGCTGGAGCCATGCTGGGGTTTACGGTCATGATGGTGCTGGACGTGGCACTGGGATAAATCATACACCCTTCAGGCTGCCTACCGGGCAGAGTGCACCCAAAAAGAAAAACCGTCTCAGCCATACAAGTCCCGTAATGTATTCACGGGATGATACCCGTTCACCTTGTATTGACCAGGCGTCCTATCCCCCCTCACCACACGCGGTCGTAAAAACGTTCATGGAAAAAAGTGTGTGTGGTCATCTGACCTGCAATCACACACTTTTTTTCCATTGTATTAGACCGCAATGTTTTTTAGTTTTTTAAAACAAGGTATAGTATCGATACCCGCCCTTTTCCGGGGTTTGAAAATTCAATCACCAGGAATAGTATCCTTTTATATGAACGCGATGTTGAAAACCGGCACCGGATGGGTTTGCTTGTTGATCTGCTTTGCATTGCTGAGCTGCGAGGCCCCCCGAAACAATCCTTTGGATCCCCGGAATCCAGACTCGGATCTGGTGACACTCTCCGGCACCATCCTTACCCTGGGGTTGCCGTCGCAGCCCGTTACCGGTGCCCGCGTCACGTGGACACCGGTGGGACGGGTGACCACCAGCGGCACAGACGGCGGGTTTGCCTTTAGACCGTTTAAACAGTCAGACGGCTGGCTGGTGGTGGAAAAACAAGAGTATCTGCCCGACTCGGTATATGTAGAGTGGGAACACAACAGACATGAAAATCGGACGTTCTTTGTAAATGCTAAGCCGGTCTGAGACAGCTTGTCCATCTATAGCAGTGTCCTGAAT
>CAYPUH010000129.1:8296-11864 GCA_964413725.1 uncultured Cytophagia bacterium | reverse complement strand
CACCTCGACAGCCAGATTTTCGATGCGGGATTCATAGTCCGGGGAGATGACATTCGCAAAGTCATTGACCGCACCCCGAGCGTCCGGGAGCGTATCATCTTGGGCTGAAAGTGGTGTTGAAAAACCCGCCAGTAGAAAAACAAGTATACAAAATCGTCTCATATAGCACCTATCAACAGTATCCGACACCTGACCGTCTATGATCTAATAAAGGTTGAAAAAAGATGGTGTTACACACCTATCCGGAAAAAGAACCCGTCATTCGCTGGATTTCCGTTCGTATCTGGACTCGATCCGAGGGTTCGACGCCACTCGGTGTCGCCTCGACAATGAAAATCCCGGAAAGCCGAACAGTATCAACATTTAGTATAGCAAGCCGGGATTCTAAATGCAAGAGATTTTCTTCACTCAGACGAACAATTTATATTCAAACTGTACTGTAAAACAATACCGATAAGACCCGTATCGGTGCCAACAGATGGACCGTAGGCGGGTGGATTCAAACGATTATCGCACGTCTCAGCCCAGGGATTTGAGGTATTCACGTCGCATGAGGGCGATCGATCGAATAGAGATACCCTTGGGACAGACAGCTTCACATTCACCATGGTTGGAGCAATTGCCAAATCCTTCTTCATCCATGCGATCCACCATGGCGCGAACACGCTCTTTAGCCTCGGGTCGTCCCTGTGGCAGTAAGGCCAGGTGAGCCACTTTGGCTGCGGTAAAGAGAGAGGCGGAGGCATTGGGACAGGCAGCCACACACGCACCGCACCCGATACACGTCGCATAATCAAACGCCTCATCGGCGCGGTGCTTTTGGATTTGCACGGAATTGGCATCGGGCGCACTGCCGGTTTGGACTGAAATGTGGCCCCTGCTGGAGAGTATACGATCGAGGGCGGAGCGGTCCACAACAAGGTCTTTGATGATACGGAAGGACTGGGCCCGAAAGGGTTCCACCATAATCAGATCGCCATCCTTGAAATGTCGCATGTAAAGTTGACAGGAAGCGGTTTCGGTCAGCGGACCATGAGCAATACCCTGAATGACGGACCCACAGCTTCCACATATTCCCTCACGACAGTCGCTGTCAAACGCCACAGGATCCTCGCCGTCTCTGGCTAGTTTTTCATTCAATACATCCAAAACCTCCAGAAAAGACATATCCTCAGAGGCCCCGTCCAGCGGATAATCGACAAATCGTCCGGAGGTCTCGTCCGATTTCTGACGCCAAATCCGCAACGTTATATGCATACCCTGATTATCTGACATGGTCATCTCCCAAATTTCCGTGAAAGACCCTACATACAGTACAGGAGAAGTCGATAGGTCGTTACTTGTAGCTGCGTTGGACCAATTCCACAAATTCAAAGTTCAGTGGCTCTTTTTCGAGTTTTGGGGTTTGAGCGTCGCCCTGGTGAGTCCAGGCCGAGACATAACGATAGTGTTTGTCATCCCGCTTTGCCTCTCCATCCCTGGTGACAGACTCTTTGCGGTAATGCGCACCACATGACTCTTTGCGATCTAGAGCATCCAGAGACATCAGACGAGCGAGCTGGAAATAGTCCGTCACACGGCCGGCAAATTCGAGATATTTGTTATACTCGTCTTTCCGACCGGGAACAAATGCCTCTTTCCAAAACCGATCTTCGATATCCTCAATTTGTTGGAGAGCGACTTTGAGAGACGACTCACTTCTGGACATTCCTACCTGATTCCAGAGAATATCTCCCAGACTGTGATGAAACTCGGTTGGTGTCCGATGCCCGGACAGGGACATCAGTCGATCGATTTGACCCTGAACCTCTTTGCTTTGTTCGGAAAATGCTCCATCATCGGTCCCCACAGCACCCGGCAGTTGATCCGCCAGATAATCTCCCAGTGTGGAGGGAATCACAAAGTAACCATCAGCCAACCCTTGCATCAAAGCGCTCGCACCGAGACGGTTGGCGCCATGATCGGAAAAATTGGCTTCACCGAGAACAAACAACCCCGGTATGCTGCTCATGAGATTGTAATCCACCCACAAGCCACCCATGGTATAGTGAACAGCCGGGTAGATTCTCATGGGTGTTTTATAGGGGTCTTCTCCGGTAATCTGTGCGTACATATCAAAAAGGTTGCCATACTTTGCCCGAATCGCCTGTTCGCCTAAACGGTCAAAGGCCTTATCAAAATCGAGATAGACCGCTCTCCCCGTCTCTCCAACGCCCCTCCCATCATCGCATACCTCTTTGGCATTCCGGGAAGCCACATCCCGTGGTACCAGATTACCAAAACTCGGATACCGTTCTTCGAGAAAATAATATCGATCCGATTCCGCAATCTCCAGGGGCGCCCGAGTGTCGTCAGCTGCTTTCGGCACCCAGACTCGGCCATCATTGCGAAGGCTCTCACTCATCAAGGTCAATTTGGATTGATAGTGTCCGGATTGGGGAATACAGGTGGGATGAATCTGGGTAAAACAGGGGTTGGCGAATGCAGCACCGCGTTTATGACAACGCCATGCGGCCGTGGCATTTGAATTCTGTGCGTTGGTGGAGAGATAGTAAACATTTCCATATCCGCCGGTTGCCAACAACACCGCATCTGCCGCATACGATTCTAATTCGCCGGTAACCAGATTTCTGCAGATAATACCCCGGGCATGCCCTTCCACCACCACCAGGTCGAGCATTTCACGTCGGGGATAAATGGTAACCCGTTCTGCGGCCGCTTGTTTCATGAGCGCTCCATATGCTCCCAGCAGCAGTTGTTGGCCGGTCTGGCCCCGGGCATAAAACGTTCGCGATACCTGCGCACCTCCAAACGATCGGTTGTCGAGGAATCCACCATAATCACGGGCAAACGGAACGCCTTGTGCCACAGCCTGATCGATGATCCGGTTACTCAGCTCGGCCAATCGATAGACATTGGCTTCCCTCGACCGATAATCCCCGCCCTTGATGGTATCATAAAATAGACGCCATACACTGTCCCCGTCATTCTGATAATTTTTGGCCGCATTGATACCACCTTGGGCGGCAATGCTGTGAGAGCGACGCGGTGTATCCAGAATGGTGAACGCAGAGACCTGATATCCCAATTGAGCCAGAGTGGCAGCGGCCGAGCTTCCTGCCAGTCCGGTGCCAACCACGATAATGCGATACTTGGGTTTGTTGGCTGGACTCACGAGCTTGAGTTGATCTTTGTGATGCTGCCATTTCTGTTCAAGGGGACCCGCGGGAATCTTGGCATCGAGCTTCATAAGTCACCTCCGATAAATGTGAACACGATCGCGTGTCCACCAACCCTGTACTCAACCGTCTCTTTGGACCGGGGGCTGAATGCCCGGACACGGGTTATGATTCGCCAGTCATCTCCCCTCAGAGGGAAAAATCGGAAAAATAGATAACAAGGGGGATAGACAGATATCCGATCCCGATAACAAGTGCAAAGCCGATTCCGATTGCATGGATGAGCAGCGTCCATCGTGGATGATGAATCCCCAACGACTGAAACGCGCTCCAGAAGCCGTGACGGAGATGAAATCCCAGCCATAGCAATGCGATCACATAGCCACCGG
>CAYPUH010000129.1:0-8196 GCA_964413725.1 uncultured Cytophagia bacterium | reverse complement strand
AAGCCGTGACGGAGATGAAATCCCAGCCATAGCAATGCGATCACATAGCCACCGGCAACCCATGGATTGCCAAACGATTCGATGAGCATCCTGCTAAAATCGGTCAGCACCACTCCGTCCACCATTATGGTGGGGTGCTCGCCGTAAAAGACGGCAAACTTGAAATGCATCAAATGAAGAACCACAAAGAGAAAAATGGTCAATCCCGAAATGATCATGGTGCGGGAGCTAAACGTCTTGTGGCTGGGCCCTCCCGCGTTCCGGACTCTCTTGTTACGGGTCGGGCGGGCGGCGAGGTTATTCAGAGTCACGGTTATGGCCACTACAATATGGATAAGAAATACCGCGGCGAGAGCCACCTCAGCAACAATCAACAAAATGCCCAGGGAGGTCAGTTTATGCGCATATGTGTCCAACGCATGCGGATCCGAACTGAAAATCTGCAGATTTCCGAGCAGATGAACCACCAGAAAAAACGATAATGCAAAACCTGCCAGGGCCAGAACAATCTTGTGTCCAATAGAGGACCAGATGAATCTGAGCGTCGACATGATGAGCTCCCTGTTATGGTATCCATACCAGAATCAATTCCATGTACTATACAAATTCAAGGATAAAGTGTCAACACACAAAACAATGTTTAAACATGGATTTACGAATATTGAGACACACCACTCAATCCCCAATTCGCGATATTCTGCCAGAGGTATTCCATCAGGAACGCACAAGGACAATACTATAGAGGTTAACCCCTGAATGCAAAAACGGCAGAGGGAGTATTCATGTATGGGTTTGGTGACACATGAAACAAAAACAATCCACTCTGCCACCTAAATTTTGGGCCGTTGGACAAAGGAGGTATTCGACACGAAATCGAACATTGTTTTTAATACACTAAAAGTCTGCCAGGAGGGCAATTGTACGGCCGGGAACGGTTTGATACGGTATAAAAATTGCTATTCAGTATGATAGACGAGTGATACCGAAGATCAGGAATAAACCCTCCGCAAGGGGTGGAAACAATAGAGATTCCAGAAAAGCCCCTACAGGTCACCGGATGGTGCGAGCGGTCGGGTGTCCCGATTGCCCGACCGTGAGCTCATTCGGTCCATTTTTTCTCGGCCCTCCCCCCTTTGACAGACCGAACACACACTGAAAAATCTCCTTTTCCTTTCACAATCCATCGGACCACAGCGCGGTCCATACCTTTTATACAGTCAATTGCCAATTCATCCGGTCGATATTGTTGTTCCGTGGCACGATCCAGATAGGGATCCTCAACCACAAACCCCGCAATCACCTCTACATTCTCACCCGATATCACGATGCGATCCGGTGGAACGATACTATGGTCACGATCCCGGGCGGAACGGGTGGGGACCACGCGCTGATTACGGATTACCGCCTCGACCTGACGAAGATCATTATCAAGTGCGGTAACGTTTAGGGTATCTATCGTAAGGACCGGAAGCTGGTAGGCGTGGTATAACGTGAAAGCCATGTTACGATGACACATCTCTTCCAAAAGAAAAGATGGCGCGGTTCGACTCCAGTTTTTCTTGATACCACCAATTTCAATCCTGCCATATTGGGGGTGATCATACTCTGTCCAGTCGACGATACCCTCGCCAAACAGCAGGAGACGATCAAACCGATACAGATCTTGTCGACGTCCGAACCAACCCTCTTCAGTTGACCGATCTTTGAAATACTGAAAAGAGGTCCACAACTCATTGGTAAACGTATATATCCCCCGGGCCCCATAAAACCAGTCGAGTTCACCGCCATAGACCGAATACATGTCTTTATGCACTACCAGATATCTGTAACCGGGCAGAATTTTCTCCCCCTTGTTTCCGAGAATATCATAGACCTGAACATCCTCCTCGAGATAGGAGGATTGGTCGGCCTCTGCACCCGGACCGCGCAGAATCATCCCCCCTGCATTGTGATAGGATTGTGCTCCAGCGATGTTGGGGTGTTGAATCACAAAATCCGCCACTGCACGGTTTTCCGGGATGGAAAAGGGATACTGGTCCGAACCCCGCTGTACCCAGTCGGGTTGCCAGTTCCAACCCCAGTTTCGGTTGGGATCGTAATAACCCGGCCCATCTTCATTGATTCGACCATCGCCATCATTGTCCAATCCCTCCCATCCCAGCAAGACCATATCACCGTCCTGATCCGGTTTGGCCCGAATCAACAACCGGGGATCATCGGGATCGGCGATCCACCGGCCATCGGGGCGTTTCATTCTCATTTGTACGATATGGCCATCCCCGTTCAAATCATCAAACCCGTCCTCATCGATGCGCCCGTCCTGGTCATCATCACGAGGCAGCATTCCGGAACGAGGAGAATGGGGTGTGTTGGGTGAATGGATATAGAAATCCCGAGCATCCGGATTGATGGTGGGAATGATGTAAAACGTCTTGCGGTCCATGAGGTCTGTAATCCATGATATCTCTCCGTAACTCTCGGCCAGGTACCAGGCTGTATACAAGGCGACCTCTGCGCCCTGTAGTTCGTTGGAGTGAATATTGCCATCGATATACATGGCCGGCTTTTCAGAGGCGTCGCCGGTTCGGGTCTGAGTCAGGATCAGGACAAACAACTCCTCACCCTGAACCGAGTGACCGATGGTCTCCAGTTGCACCCGGTCTGGAAAGGCATCTGCCAGTCGCTGGCCGATGGCCCTTAATCCCTGGCTATCATAGTAACGATTCCAAGCCACTTCAACCGTGGGCGCATTGGGTGCTCCCAACGCTTTCATGGCACTGGGTGTGAGGTCTGAGGATTGTCCATATCCGACAGAAAACAATCCGAAAAGGATTATAATCGCCATACTCAATTGACAACAGCGTCTGAAACCATATCGTGTTGGACACATACCGTTTCCGTAATAAAGGTTAGCGTATTAGCTTAATCGGGCCACGAAATATCGAGCCGATCACATTCCCGTTTTCCCCACAGACAGGACACGGTCAGCGGGGTTGTATCATCAGCGCGGACGATCCAGCTCACTTGTCTCGACGCCGAGTGCCCTTTAATCCCATCGATTTTCACCCATGGATCCCCCTGTATCAAACGGTGAGCGTCGGATAGATTGGGAATCACTCGAATCGGCGGCAACCACCGGGACCGACGTCCGATCTCGGTGGTGGTGGGCAGCCAGCCGGCATTCAAAACGCGCACCGAAATGCGGTAGAGAGACGATCCCAACGACTCTACGGTTGGCTTATCAAGCCTGAGCCGCGGAAGGTCACCCAGTTGTTGTAATAAAAACGGTGCCAGCCGATCGGATATCGTCTGCAGGCTATCCGATGGCGGAGTCTGGGCGAACGGAGCGAAGCCACCAACGGTCACCGTTTGCTTCGGGAAATCAGGATGGGATATCTCCCGCCACGGTATGAATCGGTCGCTCCATTCCTGTTCCTGAATCCATTGAAAAAGAACAAGGTCCGGGTCCATAGTTTTGTCTTTACTCGTATCCGGCGGACACCAGAGCGGTGCGCTGAAGGACCAAAATCCCGCATGAAAATAGGCCCATTGAGCCAATCCACCGCTATTGTCTACGGAATGGGGACGTCCGGGGAAATGGTTTCGAAAGCGGTCTGCAACAGCCTTGAAAACGGGATGATCCGCAGCTGCAACCTTATGTATCGGATGCCGGTCGTCATTCGCTTCCGGGATATCGGACTGATGATCCCACGGCGTGATCAGATTGTGCTGCGGAGAAAAGGACAATACCGAGACGATATTCGGGTGATCCAGACAAAACTGAACCAGGGCTTCACTTTCGGGCTCGCTCATCGCATAGGGACCACTCCCGGGTTGAAACGCAGGATATTGGAAAGAGAAATTCGTATTGATATCGACACCCCCCGCACCATCTTCATTGAACAGGCCATCCCGGTCCGAGTCCCGTCCCTCGGGATAGATCATGAACCGGGGCCCGTTGTGGTGTACCGGATCCACCGGAATCATCAGATCCGGATAGTCTGGATGAGGTGTCCAGTCCCCTCCGGGATCCTCAACGCGCATCTGTGTGATCAGACCATCGCCGTCGAGATCCTCTCCGGCATCCTCTGACAGTCGTCCATCACGATCGAGATCGACGGGACGACCGTTCAAACGGTGTTCCCGGCGAGGAGTCGAAAAAAAGGCATCGGCAGCATCAGGGTTGAGTCGGGGAATCCAATACAAGGTGGTGGTATCGAGCAAGGTCTTTATACTGTCGTTACGACCGTACTCTCTGCAGAGGGTTTGCAGCCACTCGAGTCCGACCACTGGACTGGCCATATCGGTTGCTTCCACTCCGGTGACCAACAGAAGAGCGGGATTAGATTCCGGTCGGGTGCCCGAGCAGCTCACCTGAAGAAACCGATGACCACCGGGCGTGGTGGCAAGAGTGGTCACGGTCACAAGCTCGGGTGCGTCCGCTGCACATTGCTCCACTTTACGGTCAAAATCGTTTACGCGATGATAACGAGAAACCACCTCTGCGGATGCTCCGCCATCCAATGTTCCGCTCAGAAGGATGACCAGACTCAACAGTAGGGTCATCGCGACGGGTTGATCGCTGTTGTTCAATATCATCATGCTGTTCCTATTGTATCGAGGTCCGGACGACAGTACGACCTACATGTCGGGTTTGCCATTACGTCATCGGGTACATCTATGAATCAGAGTCTGTTTTCCAGGTTTCGATGGCCTGTGCATATCGTTCGGTAATCAGATTGGGGCGAGTGATGGCGGATCCTACAACCACGGCGTGTGCACCCCGGCTCAGAGCCTCAACGGCCTGTTGGGGTTGCCAAATCCGCCCTTCCATGATCACGGGAATCGTCAGCCGCATCAACAGGGCATCCAGCAACTCTAAATCCGGAGATCCCGAGTCAGCGCGATGCCGGGTCGCATCGGTGTATCCGGAAAGAGTGGTTCCCACCAGATCAAACCCCAACGCTTCAGCCATCAGCCCCTCCTCCAGCGTAGAGATATCCGCCATTAAAGGGACATCGCAGCGGTTCTGATGCTTCCGAACGAGATCCCTCAGAGTCACACCTCCCGGGCGGATTCGGTCGGTGGCGTCCAGTGCCACAATATCGGCGCCGGCAGCCACCACCTGTTCCATCTCCCTGAGCGTAGGGGTAATAAAAACGGAAGAATCGGGATAGACCTGTTTAAAGATGCCGATCATGGGCAGAGGTACGACGGACTTTATCGCGCGAATATTTTCCGGCAGCGACGCCCGGATGCCGGCAGGATTCCCGAGCGCCACGGTTCCAGCCACCGCGGCCAAAATTTCGGGATGAGCCATGGGAAGTCCTTCGTCTGCCTGACAGGATACAATCAGACCGTTTTTCAAAAGACGGATGGCATCGTTGTGGCGCGCCGTCATTCAACCACCTCCACCCGGAAAGTCCAGTCCCACTGATCGAAATAGAGATTTCCGCCGCGCCATTCCACCTCACCCCGTTGAAAGTCTATGGTTTCAGAGCGATGGTGAATTTTGGCCGGATAAAATGACTGTGAATAGTTATTATTGACGATCAATCGATAAGGGTCCATACCGTGAAGCAGGAACCATCGTTCCGCCGGATCCCGGGAATCGAGTTGTCCATAGGTCACATCCATGGGGACCCAGCCATAGGGTTCGAAAAAGATTTCCCCCCAGTCATGCATTGTCCAATCCGATGGTTCCACATACCACCCGGACTGCCATCGCGCGGGAATACCGTTCATCCGGCATAAGGTAACGAAAAAGAGCGTTTGCATTCCACAATCAGCATGCCGGTTTTGGTATACATAGTCGCTCACATTCTTAAAGGTAGAATATTCCCGCGCCGATGCCCAGGGGATATTCCGGTCGATCCAGGCAAACAGTTTTTGTGCGATTCGATAGGGATTCGTTTCGTCTCCTACGATCCGTCGAGAGAGATCCCGGAGTTGTGGCGTGAAAACGATGTGAGGAGCCCGTTCTTCCAGATAGGGTTGCAACGCTGGTCCCGGATTTTCGGTGGACCGGACCTGTTCCGGATCGATATCCACAAATACGCCATGCTGGGTATATTCAAAAACAGCCTGGAACTCGGTGGGCATCTGCGTCCGAGCCGTGGCTTCCAGATACACACTGCGATGAACATCCCGCCGTGACGGAGAGAGCAGAGCGTTATCCGGTGTGGTTCCGATCAACTCGATATCGGTCTGCCGTGGAGGCAGTTCCATGGGATAGGGCAACCAGCAACGGACCGTCTCCCCGGCAGGAACGGCACCGGCCTCCACTGTAAGAGAATAGGTGATCCGAAAGCGTGTCGGACGAACGATTCGGGACTGTTGTTCACGCGACGAGCGAATCGTTTTCCGGGCGTCGGTCAGGCGATTGAATGTGGGAGGTGTTGAGGACTGTTTTTTCGCTTTGATGCGACGCATCTCGGGGTCGATGCGAAACAGATTGGGAACAGCCCATTGAAAATAGCGTTTTTCTCCGTCTATCACCATCATTTCGAGAGCAGCCGAACGCTCCCATCGATCCAGATCCGCTTCAGAGACATCGGTAACCTCGCGGATTTGGGTCAGGACCTCCTCCCGGCTCAGGGTAAAATCCTTGCGGATGCGATCCATTCTGGCAAGCTGAAACTCGAGATCCAACCGCAATAGCGGGTCCATATCCGGTGTATCGGCTATTCGATCCCGTATCCATTGCCGAGCAACGGTAAACTCTCCCTGATCGATCAGTTGGTGTATCCGTTCGGCAACGCCCGCTCGCGCGGTACCCTGTACGATACAGACCAGAACCAGTATGAGCAGAATGCTTCGGAACATGGTTACCTCCTCTCAACGTTCATCCCCGCCCTTTGATCCCGGAGGACGGGTTGGCCGATTGCGATCTCACCTGAAACCAGAGTGAAAAGGCCCAGATCCCGATCCACATGGCCAACAGATACCACCATGCTGCCCACGCCAGGGCCAGGATATTCACGCCATATAAAAGGTGGTAAAACCAAAGCGGCACTCTGGACGCGTTGATGCGGTTCAACCGGCTCTGCGCTGGTGAAAACAAAACGATGGCCTTGGCGATCAGTATGAGCGGTGAATAAATGTAAAGCAACACCCGGATATAAACAAGATCAAGAGAAGACCCAAACAAGATCAAAACCGTAATCCCCACATCCAGCAGGGCATATTTTATCCATTTCAACATAGAATTCATCCTCCTGCAAAAAACGGATCATCATACGACGGGTTCCATAAAAACCGGGGGAGATATTGGAATTGCAGTCTGGTACGAGCCTCCTGTCGTACTCTATTCATACTCGCCTTCATTTCGGATGGTATTGAGACAATACCCTCCATCGATATAGAGTGTGGTGCCGGTGGCATATCGGGATTCATCAGAGGCCAGGAACACCGCCGCACCGGTCACATCGCTGGTCTCACCCACTTCTTTCCAGGGAATCTGACGGCTAAACGACTCGCCGAGGCTATCCAGAGCCTTTCGATTCATATCCGTACGAATGGCTCCCGGCGAGATGGCATTGACACGGATATGATAGTCGGACAGTTCCAGGGCGGTACAGCGGGTGAGCATCAGCAAACCGGCTTTGGAGACACAATAGGGTGTAAAGTAACGTCGCGGCACAACATCATGAATGGATGACATATTGATAATGGTTCCGCTCTGTTGTTTCATCATCATTTGGGCGGCCCGGGAGCTGCACAGAAACGCCCCGCGCAGATTGACGTCGAGTATTTGGTCCCATTCCGAGGCGGAAAAACGATAAAATGACTTTCCAAATTCCATTCCGGCATTGTTCACCAGAACATCCAGATGATCGACAATAGTTCCGAGATGGTGGAACAAAGCATCGATTTCGTCAGGGATGCCGAGGTCAGCCTGAATCATCCAACTCTGTCTGCCCATCTGTCTGATGGTATTCGCGACGGTCTCTGCTTCCGACCGTTTTGAGCGATAGTGCACCACCACATCAGCCCCCTCCCGGGCAAAGGCCAACGCCACAGCCCTGCCGATGCCACGACTGGCACCCGTTACCAGAGCGATCTTGTCTGTCAAGCGCATCACCTCTCCTCCACTCTAAATTGAGATCTCTTGACGTTGCACCCCACCGAAACGCCGCGCTTTTACCAGGACGGAACGTGCGCAAACCAGGCCGGTCGATGTGGGTCCGGAGGATA
>CAYPUH010000128.1:10474-11866 GCA_964413725.1 uncultured Cytophagia bacterium | reverse complement strand
ACACTGGAATAGGCCAGCAGGCGTTTCAAATCCCATTGCCGTATGGACAAAAATCCCCCCACCAGGATGGATATGATGCCCAGGACGACAAATGCGGTCAGAAAAACCTGTGGAGCACCGAGGACATTAAAAAAGAGTCGAATCAGAGCATAGATACCCAGCACTTTGATCAAAACACCCGAAAGCATGGAAGAGATCGGTGCCGGTGCAGAAGAATGAGCATCGGGAAGCCAGGCGTGAAAGGGCACAATGGCGGCTTTGAGCCCAAAACCTGCCAGAAAAATGCCTCCGATCCACATGACCACATCCGATTGAACGGTGGCAAGCTGTTCACCAATCTTGGCGAGGGTCAATGTAGAAGTGGCACTATAGGTGACCGCAATCCCGAGCAGAATCAAGGTGGACGATAGTGCTCCCATCACGGCATATTTGAAGCTGGCTTCAAACTCTTCAGCACGTCCTCCAAACGCCACCAGGGCAAACGCGGCCAGCAAGGCGATCTCCATAAAAACGAATAGATTAAACAAATCACCCGTGATGATCACGCCGTTCATGCCAGTTACCAATACCATATAGAGAGCATAGTATTTCCAATCTTTTCCCAAATGGCGGATATACTGAATGGAATACAACAAGGATAATAATGCGATAACGCTCACAACCACCAACATAAAAGCGGTTAACGAATCCTGTACCAGGGCGATGCCAAACGGCAAACGCCATCCGCTCATCGTGTAGACAGCAACCCCCTCTTGCATGGCGAAAAAGGCATAAAATGACAAAATGGTCAAGGACAGCAACGCGATAGAAGAAAGAGCGATCGCCCAGTCATCCTTTTTGCCGTTGATCAGGGTAATTAAAAACGCTGCCAGCAGCGGAATAATGATAAAGTACGGAAGGATCATCCGGACAATCTCCTGATTTTGGTGATGTCGAACGTCTTGTACTTTTGAAAGAGACGCACGGCCAGGGCGACCAAGAGTGCTGTGGTTCCCAATTCAATCACGATCGATGTCAGTACCAGAGCTTGTGGCAAGGGATCCACCATGGCGGTGGTGGTCGTGCTCTCACTGAGAATGGGGTAAGATGCTCCGTGTTTATAGGCCACCAGTATCAAGAGGAGATTGGTGGCATATCCCATGATCGCTATGGACAGGATCATTTTAATCACGTCTCGCTTGCTGATGAGGCCATAAATACCCACCAGGAACAGGGCGAAACAGAGTAGATACGTGATCATACATCATCTCCTTTGAGCACATGAATACCAGCCAAAACCCAAACGACGAGAAAGAGGGACATAGCCACTTTAAGGCAGATCACCACATTCAACACCGGAATGGTTCCGGCACTGAGTAGACGGAACAGTTCTCCCCGGCCTAAAAAATTCGC
>CAYPUH010000128.1:0-10464 GCA_964413725.1 uncultured Cytophagia bacterium | reverse complement strand
GGAAACTGCCTCCGAGAGCGATTCCAAGAATGCCGATAATGAGAAAAAGAGTCGCACTGGCGGCTTCAACATCCTCAAGAAAGGAAATATTTAACCATTTTTGAGTAAAGTCTCGACCATAGGCGAGCATCACATTCAAAAACGCCAGAGCGATGATCACCCCACCCCCGAATCCGCCGCCGGGAGTCAGGTGTCCGTGCAAGGCAATGTAAATCCCGTACAACAGTATCATCCATACGGTAATACGGGTGACGGTTTTGACGATCACCGTCATGCCCGGATCAGTTTTCATGAGTCTCCTCCTTTTGCTGATCCTTTGAACGACGTTGCAGTCTCAGAACGGTAAGCGTGCCCAGGATGGCAGTAAATAGAACGGTGATTTCGCCCAGTGTATCATAGGCACGATAATCGAGAATAATCGCACTGACAACGTTCGCCGCACCGGTTTGCTCGGCGGCATGATCCAAATAATACTGGGCAGTGGCCATGATCGGCTCACCAAATTCGGGAAGCGCCCGAAACACGGGAATACTCACCAAAAAGACAAGTACCAGAGCCACCAGGGTAACCAGGACCAACAAGGTACTGAACCGTCCGGGAGATTGTTCGTGAACGTCACGGGTAATAAATGCACGAATAAGAATGACCAGGGCAAAAATCTCAAACAGAAACTGAACAATGGCCAGGTCTGGGGCCTGAAGGAAGAGGAAGGCCATGGATACTCCCAATCCGACAATTCCGATGGCAATGATTGAGGACAGAATATCCCGAATCTCCAGAGCAACGATAGAGCCAAGAATCATGAATCCAAGTATAAAGACAATCCAGGTATCGACCGGCATGCAAACCTCCTGTTATCACGATTACACTGATCGTGGATTGCAATGGTCTTTGTGACGGCTAGAGTACGATTAAAAACACCAGAAAACCCAGCAGTATATAGACAAGATAAATCTGGACCTGGCCATTATGAATGCGTTTGAGCCAGCCAGCCAGCGTGAATGCTGCTTGTGCGGCAATATGGTAGAGATCAAAAACCTGTCGTTCGGCGGCTTTGTATATGCCCTTGAATGGTACCATCTTTTGAATTTCACGATAAAAATCGGTACCCAGGATGCGAAAGGATTCCGATGCCGGCATGCCACCCACATAGACATCATCATAACGCACACGTCGAGTACCTCTGTAAAGGATCCAGCCCAAAACAAACGCCACCGCCATCATGGCGAGAACAAAGAGGGGGCGATACACACCCAAGAATTCAGGTGTCTGAAATCCCAGATCGGTCAGAGCGGGATAGATCCACAATTGCAGTGGAACGGTCACGGCAAAAATCCCCAATGCCACGCATACAAGTGCGAGCAGCCCGGTCGCCAACCATTGATTGACACTGGATTCTCGTACCTTTGAAAGGAGCGATTCTGTGCCTCGTCCCAGATAGATGGCATGGATGAACTTTAAAAAACTGGCCAGAGTGAGAGCGCTGCCAAACACAGCCAGGATCAGACAGATCAGCAGCCAGATCTGATATCCGCTGGACAGAGACCGGGTCATGTCCAGCAAGCCCTGATAGATCATCCATTTGGAAAAGAAACCGTTCAAAGGCGGGATACCGGAAATGGCCAGAGCCCCGATCAAGGCAGCGGAAAAGGTAAACGGCATTCGCCGTCCCAGTCCACCCAGTTCATCCAATTCGGCAGACCCGGTTTGTTTTTCCACAGATCCCAGCGTCAGAAACAGATTGGATTTGTACAGCGCATTGTTTACCAGGTGAAACAACCCCCCGGCAAATGCCAGCGCATTGCCGCTCCCCACTCCGATGATCATATAGCCGACCTGGCTGACAGCATGGTACCCCAGGAGCCGACGACCGTTATGCTGAATCAGTGCCATCATCACGGCAAAAATTACTGTCAAGGCCCCCAGTGTGATCAGAATCAAATGAACCGCCAGAGTGGCTTCGAAATAGGTGGTCACCAGACGGGCCAGAAGATAAATACCCAAAAGCTTGTCGAGAGAAGCGGGCAAAAGGGCAGCACTCTCGACAGGAGCGTCGCGGCTAAAATCCGGCAGCCAGGTATGAAACGGAAAGCCTCCAGCTTTGGCAAGAGCTGCGACAAGAATACAAACAAATGCCAGGATATAGAGTCCACCGCTGAGTGGCAGGGGTGTCATGGCCAGGGACCAGTTCATACCACTGATTCCCAGAATCACCAGGCCCAATAACAAAAGGGCATCACTCATGCCAATGATAATCAAAGTCTTTTGTGCGGTTTTGCCGGCCTCTTTCGACTCTCCAAGCCGACCAAATAGATAGAGAGTCACCCCTGTCAATCCCCAAAAGGATAGAAAAACAAATGCGTGTGTACTTTGCACGGCTCCGTTGGAAAAAGAAACTGTCAGAGGGAAGAGAACCCAGAACGCTCTCTCCTGAGAGGACACAATACCTTTCAGAGAAAACAGCAGAATCAAAACAGACAAAATGTTAATGAATATCAGGACAAAACCGGACAGGTTATCAGGTGCCAGAATCAAACTGGATCCCATCATCAGCGACACATCCTGTCCCCAGACAATGATAGCCGTATACATCGTATAGACAAGGGCGAGGCCGGTCAAGATTTTTCGCAAAATCACCGGGACCAGAATGTTTATCAAGCCGACAGCCAATGGCACCGCGATCAGCAACACAGGCGCACTAAACTCCATGGAGTTCCCTCCGGATACGTTCGGTTTTTTCTCGCGACAGGGCCAGGAAATCGATAGTCTGTTTATTATGCTTCATGTCCACAGCCCGCAGGGCACGTTCCGTGCAACAATAACACGGATCCACCGATGCCAATGTCAGCAGCGCATCGGCAACAGGAATCCCCTTGCAGGAGGCGGTAAAGGTAGGAATATTCACATAACTCGGGGCACGCACCTTGTGTCGAATCGGTCGATTGCTTCCGTCGGTTCGAACATAGTGAAAGACCTCGCCGCGAGGCGCTTCATATCGTCCAATCCCCTCCCCTGCCGATATTTCTTTGACGTTATTGAGGATGGGGCCGGAAGGTGAATCGAGTTTTTCCAGACATTGGCGACAAATCTTTGTCGACTCTTTTATTTCCAAAAGTCGTACCACCGTCTTGTCATAGACATCACCGTTCTCACAGACGATGACATCAAAGTCGACCCCATCATACGCATCGGTGGGTTCATCCCGTCTCACATCCGTGGGCACTCCGGATGCTCTCGCCGTAGGACCCACCGCACAATAATCGATGGCATCTTGATTGGAAAGGACACCGACCCCCACGAGTCGGCTCTTGAGCACCGGATCATCCTTGGCAGCTCGAATGATCATATCCATTTTCGAATCGATCTCGTCGAGTGTTTTCATCAGGAATGGGATGGATTCGCTCTCCACATCACGAGCAACACCACCTACACGCATCATGCCATAATGATTCCGGTTACCGGAGATGCATTCGAACATCTGCAGTACGGGCTCCCGGTATTTCCATGCCCACATCCACAGAGTATCATAGCCAATAAAATGACCGGCCAGACCCAGCCAGAGCAGATGGCTGTGAACGCGCTCGAGTTCTCCGACCAGAGTCCGGATATAGCGTGCCCGTTTCGGGATTTCAATGCGATCGACATCCTCCATGGCATGGACACAGGCCAGTGGATGAGACGTGGAACATATTCCACAGATACGCTCAACCAAATAGATAGACTGGGTAAAGGTCTTACGTTCGGATATAAATTCATGTCCACGGTGCATCCAGCCGATATCCATACTGATATCGACAACCGTTTCGCCCTCAACCTGCAATTCAAAATATTCAGCCTCTTCCAAAAGAGGATGAAATGGCCCTACAGGAATGGTATTTTTTGTCATGAGCTCCTCCCAAACCGAAGCGGATGACCGAGTCCTTTTGGATGATGACGCGACAGCAGCGGCTCCAGATGCGGATGCCCGTCAAAGGTGATTCCCCAAAAGTCATACATCTCACGCTCGATCCACTCCGCACCCTTGACGATGGGAGTGATCGATGGCATTGTCGGATGCGATTTGTCGGTCATAACGATCCGCGGACAGTAATACTCCCCGGTCTTATCATCTGAAAAATGATAAAGCACTTCAATATGTCGATAGGTCTCTGTCGCCGTTGCGGTGGACAATCTGCACCCCATTGTCTTGAAGAGATATGTCACCACCTCGTGAAGATGATCGGGATCGACCTGAAAATAGAGTCGTCCGGTTTTTTTATCAATGCGGGATAGCTGATCTCCCATGGCATCGAGAAATGCCTTTTGTTTATCCATTCAACACCTCCTGAAGTTTGGCCACACCGCCGATCATCGCTTCCGGCTTGGGTGGACATCCCGGTATCAACAGATCAAATGGCAGGGTGTCTTCAGGTGGCTGATCTTTGTTATAGCTCTGTTTGAAACAACAACCCGATATGGGACAGGTTCCGATACCGACCACATAACAGGGTTTGCATGCCTGTTCATAGAGTTGTCGGACACGGGGTGTAACCTTTTGATTGAGGATTCCAGTCACCAACAAAACATCGGCATGCCGAACCGAGCCGACCAACTTGATGCCAAAGCGTTCCACATCGTAGCGTGGCGTGAGGAGGTCGAGAATTTCAATGTCACAGTTGTTGCAGGGTGACGCACTCACATGAAATACCCAAAGAGATTTTGCCAAGCGTTTGTTATACCATCCCATGTTAGACTCCCAATACTGCTAAGATCAGTGCCAGAAATGCGATCGGCCCGGCCATTTTCCAAAAGAATACCAGTGCCGTATCGATCCGAACTCGGGGATTGGTGTTTTTGATGATGATCATCAGAACCACGATAAGCAGATATTTTAATACCGCCCATAAAATGCCCAGACCCTGAAGATGAAATCCTCCCAAAAAGAGCAGGATCAACAGAAACGGAAAGGTTACATACATGATGAAATGATTAAGTTTCCAAAAAGCAAGGGGCGGACCGCTGTATTCCATCATTGGACCATCGACAATCTCCGTCTCGGCCTCTGGAATATCAAAGGGAGGTAAGGTCATCTTTGCCTGAATACAGAGCAATCCGAGGATAAAGGCTATAATGCCGGACAGGGACCCGATAAAGGCCCCCTGAGCAGCCTGAATTTCGAGAATGGCCTCCAGGTTGAGTTGATAGCCCGCCTTGATCACCGGAACCAGAACGATCATGATAAAAACCAGTTCGTCCCCCAACAACAATTTAATTTCCCGTCCAGCACCCAGACTGCTGTATACATTTCCGGTGGATGCACCTCCCAGGACCACCATCACCGAATAGAGCATCAGGAGATACATGACCACAAAAAGATCCCCACCGAACCCCTGACCAAAAAACAGGGCAACCCCGACCATGGAAGAAACAAACACCAGCATGGCAAAGGATATGAACGGAGCCATGATAAAAATCGAACTGAGGCCATTTTTGACCAGAATGGTTTCTTTTCCCAAAAGTTTGAAAAAATCGTTAAAGTTCTGCAACAGCGGAGGGCCCACCCGAAACTGGAACCGAGCCGATACTTTGCGGTCAACCCACCCGACAAGCAGTCCCAAGATACCGGTGAAAAGCAATCCAGGAAATACCAAAAGATAGACAATATGCTGGGCAGTCATACCCGCTCCTCCTTTTGACGCCAACTGGGACTTTTGACCGCGAGATGATCTCCAACCAAATAGATGTGCTCTTTGGGATTGTCCTCATCGATCTCTGTCATGGTAAAGGCATTTTGCGGGGCGGTCTGGACACAGGCAGGCTGGTATTCCGGGTCATCGTTGAGTTGATTGAGACAATAATCACATTTCGAGGTCACATAGTTTATCACTTCGGGGACAATGGTACCAAACGGACAGGCCAGGATGCAACTCTTGCATCCGACACAGCGCATGTTGTACCGTTTGATCATGCCAGTGTCCTGACGTTCCAGCGCCTCGGTCGGACACGCCAATACACAAAAAGCATCCGGACACTGTCGACAATAGGACGCAAACTCTGCCACTTCCAGTAAGGAAAACTGTCCGTCATTCATTCGGTGAAAGAGGTACTCACATTCTATCTCTTCAACCGGCTTTCCAGATGCGAACAGTGCCGGTATATCGATGAGCAAGCGTTTCATTCCCAAATTTCCTCCTCATCTTTGATTTCATCATACCGGAATACCGGGCCGTCTTTACAGACGAAATGGGTACCCATCACACAGTGCCGGCACTCTCCGAATCCGCAATACATCTTTTTTTCCATGGATAGAAAGATATTTTCATCAGGATAGCCATACTTTAGCAGATCGAGAGTACCAAATTTCATCATCATCGGGGGGCCACAAACCACTGCCGGATTCTTTTTGGGATCTACATCCAGCTTTTCCAAAAGAGTGGTCACCACACCCACATTTTCATCCCATTCTTCTCCTTCCGGAACAACATCCACCGAGCGCAGAAATTGAACATTGTCGTACTGGCGCCATTCCGTGATTTCGTCCTTGTAGATACAGTCTCGCGGACTCTTGGCGCCGGCATAAAATGTTATACTCTGGTATTTTTCCACATCATGGAGCATGGTCAAAAACAGGGACCGAAGCGGGGCCAGACCGCATCCTCCTCCCATAATCAGGACATCTTTGCCATAAAACTCCTCGAGGGGGTACCAGGAGCCGAACGGACCACGAAGTCCCACCGTGTCGCCCACCTGCGCCTTGTGAACATATTCTGTCACATATCCCGCCTTCATGATGGTGATATCCATCACATCGGTCACAAAATGGGATGATGAGGGCGTAAACGGACCCTCCCCCTTTCCCGGGATCGTCAATTCGATAAATTGACCGGTTTTGAAGACAATCTCCCGTTCAGGCCGCACGCTAAGGGTTCTGATCAAAGGGGATTCCTGTACGACATCGATGATCGTTGCGGGTATAACGTCGTATGGATTCGCCATATAACTTCTCCTTGCTTGATCCCCGAAACCTCTGACAAACGACAACAGTTCACTGTGAACCAGTTGCCCGATTTCTCTATTGTGTCTGCACTATCAAAAACTCTTTCCGATCCGCGCAGGGTGATGAGTCCCTGTAAAAAGATCGGGTCGTTAATCTATCGAATACGGGACACATCAGGCCGGCGCTTTGGTCTTGCTCATCATCTGCTGGACCACCTGGCGAAAATCGATCTCTCCGGCACAGGTTTCCGTACAACGGCCGCATCCCGTACACCCCATCACATCAAAATTATCCTTGATATAATAGAGTTTACACAGGTACCGATTGCGAAAACGCTCTCGCATATGTGGCCGCGGCGTTGAGCCACCGGCGACACGGGCATAGCCGTTGAGTTGACATGAGTCATAGCTTCTCTTTTTGATAAAATGCGAATCATGACTCTCATCATCGAGTATCAGGCAGTAACAGGTCGGACAGATATGCGTGCAGGCTCCGCATCCAATACAGGTTTGGGACGGTTCCGCCCACTCTTTGATGTCCAGGGACTTGAGTTCGGAAAAGGTCTCCGGACGTTCATACTCGCGATTCTGATCCCGGACCCGCTCGATCATGGCATCCCTCATCTTTTCAAGCGTCGCCTTTTGATCCGCGGTCGCGTTTTCCATGGAAATCTGTTGCTGCATAAGTTGCAACAACGCTTCGCCCTTTTCAGAACCCACCTCGATCATATAATGATCATCGATACGTCCTATGTTGAGATCATACCCCTCCTGAGGATGAGGGCTGCCACCCACCAGCGTGCAATGGCAGGTGGGTGCCGCTTGACGGCAATCTGTGCCGATAATAACCGTGCGTTCCCGCCACTGCCTGTAAAGCGGATCTTCAAAGGCGTCATAGAGGAGGGCTTGGTCAAGAACCTGGAGCGCACGAATATCGCACGCTTTGGCACCCACGATCAGACGCTTGGGGATCTGGGCCTCCGCGGGCAGGACCTGCTCCCGGGGCCAATACATCAATAATTTCAGGGGATCGATGGTTCGAAAGGAATCCAGAACAGGGCGGTCTTTGTAGGGTAACCAAACAAATGCTTCCTCCTCAGTGGCATAAGGCGCAATCACCTGATCGAAATCGCCCACGGATTGGGAGGCACACGCGGTCAAAAAGGATGCAAACGCATCAGCAGAAAGGATCATATCCGGATCTCCATGGATATCGGCCTTCTGTCAAAAGCCAATGTGCTTTGAATTGATATTGAATTCAAGTCGACGAAATGATGTACATCCTTGCCCGGGTTGGAGAGTGGATCCGAAGCGGGAACACTTCTCCTATGAGCAGATTCGTCATCTCTATGGCGTCGTATAGTTCAATTCCAAAGTCTGTCGTATTGCATATCCGCGAGAAACGTTCCCTTTCGAGTCAAAGATCTCACTCGAAAGGTGGTACAAAATAAGATGGGATGATGTTGATTAGGCGGTCTATCCGCAATCTCTATACAAGTGCATCCAAAAGCAGGTGATTCAAAACTGTCTGGAACCTGAATGGAACCCTTGGTATAGCGTATCGGATGTGGGGTGGTAGTGGAGTCGTGGTGTATGGACCGTTGTTTTGGAGGCGTGGTCTTTGGCCCGCGGTGCGGCTCGGATGAGAAAGTAGAGAAAGGGTGCTGGATCGGTATGGTGACCCAAATAACTTGTCCAAACTTAAATCATTCAAATCAATAAATCAAGATATTTCTGTAAAAAGTCCAAAAAAAAACGTGTCGGATCCGCAGATTCAACGTCATCGGTACCATTCAAAAGCCCGAAACGGAAAAAGACCGTCCCGTGCTTTTCATTGTTATCGCGAAATCAAAATGGCAATACTGTAAGGGGACGCGGGATAAAAATCCTGCGGGTCAAGTTCTTCCTCTTGATCGGAAAAGTCCTCACCTTGTATATAACTGGTATCCAGGATTCGATACCATCGCTGGCCTTCATGCTGCGGTAACCGCGAGGATTGCGCTGCAAAATGTGCGTTCATGATGACAAACAGATGATAATCCCCCAGATCGGAGGGGACTTCGCTGCCGTCTAGTTGATAGGCAATGAATGTGTTGTGCGCGTTTTCCCACTCTGGTGTTTCCAGAAAGGGATTATACCAGGCGATATCGGGCACTTGATCTGAATCCTTATCCTCCCCTTGCATAAACGTGGGACGCTGTAACACAGTATACTGTTTTCTCATGGCGATGAGCTTTTTACAAAAGTTAAAGAGCTCGCGATTTTTCTCGATCAATCGCCAATCCATCCAACTCAATTCATTATCCTGACAATAGGTGTTGTTGTTACCCTGTTGAGTGCGCCCACATTCATCTCCATAGAGCAACATGGGGGTTCCAAGCGACACAAACAGACACGTGAGCGCATTTTTGATCATTTTTTTCCGCAATGCCAAAACGCTCTGATCCCGCGTCGGGCCCTCGACGCCACAGTTCCAGGACAGATTGTGATCCGCACCATCCCTGTTTTCTTCCTGATTGGCTTCATTGTGTTTGACATTATAGGCATAACAATCATAGAGAGTAAAGCCGTCATGACAGGTGATAAAATTTATGCTGTCAAAGGGTTGACGTCCATTGTGCGAGAACATGTCGGAAGAACCGGACAATCGCCAGGCAATATGACGAACCTGCCCCGGATCGCCCTTGAGAAAACTCCGACAGGTATCCCGAAATCGTCCGTTCCATTCTGACCACTCTTGTGGAAAGTTACCATTTTGATAGGTGGTTAGATCCCAGGGTTCTGCAATCCATTTTGCTCTTTTGAGTACCGGATCTTCAATCATGGCCTTGAAAAGCAATGCCTCCGGACTGTATTCACCCTTCACCTTAAAGATGGCAGCGGCCAAATCAAAGCGGAAACCATCCACATGCATCACCTCCACCCAATAGCGCAGGGAATCGACGATGAAACGGACGACGGCTTTATTTTCGGCATTTACCAGATTGCCGGTTCCGGTATCATTTCGATAATAACGATAGGGTTCATCTTCGGGTCCCATCAGCGCATAATAGGTCGGGTTATCGATCCCGCGAAAACACAGAGTCGGCCCCAGTTGATTCCCCTCTCCGGTATGATTATAGACCACATCCAGAATCACTTCCAGACCAGCACGGTGCAGTTCCCTTACCATGGTCTTAAATTCCTCGACCTGGCAACCGGGATGACTGCCGGAACTGTATGTCTGTTCCGGTGCAAAGAATCCAATGGTGTTATATCCCCAGTAATCCGTGAGGCCGGCATTGATCAAATCATCGCGGACATATTTCTCATGGACGGGAAGAAATTCCACGGCATTGATTCCCAGTTCCTTCAGATAGGGTATTTTGGCGATAAAATCCAGATAATATCCTTTGTGTTCAACACCAGATGAGAAATGCGCGTTGAATCCTTTGAGGTGAGTCTCGTATACAATCAACTTTTCCTTTGGAATACCGGGAGACTCTACTC
>CAYPUH010000127.1:0-11977 GCA_964413725.1 uncultured Cytophagia bacterium | reverse complement strand
CCCAACGACTGCCAGCGGTATATTTCCTTTCTGGATATTCTGAATGATGAGTGTAAACAACGCTGAGAGGGTGACCAGATACATGAACGCCATTGGAATTTTTGTATACCAGTTGGGTTTTTTCAGATGAGACAGCCAAACGGTGACGGCCAAAAGGGCCAGAGCGGCCAACAGCTGGTTCGCCGATCCAAACACCGGCCAGATGGCGCCGGAGGAACCGGAAAAGATAAACAGAGCACTCACGACCACCGTCACTGCGGTTCCCAGGAATCGGTTCGTGACCAGAACAGACTGGGTCTCCCGTTCACGTTTGATAAAAAATTCCTGAAAGGCAAAGCGAGCCAGGCGGGTACAGGTATCCAGAGTGGTAAGTGCAAAGGCAGAAACCGCCAAGCCTGAAAAGGTAATGGCCGCGTGTTTGCTGACCCCGATCAGTGGAATTTTGGACATGAACCATCCCACGCCCTCGGAAAAGACGGCAATGAAATCTCCTGCCGAATAGAGGGCATCGAATTTATCTCTTGCGATGGTGGCAGCAGCCAGCAATGCGATGATGGCCAGCACCGATTCGATCAGCATCCCGCCATATCCGATCAATTTGACATCGGGTTCCCGATTGACCTGTTTGGCCGTGGTGCCACTGGCCACCATGGAATGAAACCCGGAGATTGCACCGCACGCCACGGTCACAAACAGGACTGGAAAGAGCAAGCCCAGGTTGGTCTTAAAGGTTGTCACCTCGGGCAACAGGATTTCAGGACTGGCAAAGAACAAGCCGACGATCCCTCCAATCAGGAGCGCATATAGGAGAAAGGAGTTGAGATAGTCGCGTGGCTGTAACAGGATCCAGACCGGTGTGGTGGCGGCGATGAATACATATGCGAGCAGGACAAACACCCACAGCACATTGGTTTTGTCCGCGGCAGCGCTGACATCCTGAGCGGCCCGGGTTTCACCGGCGGTTTCCAGTGCCGACACCACCTGTGCGGGATTGGAGGTGTCGGTCAGGGTTCCCCGTTCAACCTGTTCATCGATCACGGTCTGGGTGGCATCGGATGTAAACTGGGGATAGAGAACCAGTGGAAACCGGGTTCCCAGATTGATGGCCAGGAACAACAGCACAACGCCAATGATCGATGACGGCAGAAGCGGCAGTTTGCTACGGTAGATCGCCACCCCAAAGATCAGTGCGACGACGATAAAGAGAAATGAAGATGTGGCAACGGCCGGTACGGAGACAAAGGTGGTTGCCACGATTTTGGCAAAAACCGCGATCACCAGAATCATGGTCAGATAGGCAAAGACGAGAAACAGAATTTTTCCTTTATGACCGAGATAGTCTTCGATAATCTGACCGATGGACCGTCCCTGGTGTCTGACGGAGGCAATCATCGATCCCATATCGTGCACGCCGCCAAAAAAGATGCCACCGATGATGATCCATAGCAATACCGGTACCCAACCGAACACCGAAGCGATCACCGGTCCCAGGATAGGACCGGCACCGGCAATGGATGCAAAATGATGCCCCAAAAGGATAGGGGATTTGGCAGGGACATAGTCCACACCATCGTTCATGGTGTGAGCCGGGGTTTTTTCTTTGACATTGATTCCGAACTTTTTACTCAAAAAGGCGCCATAGGTGATATAGGCGATCACAAACAGTATGAGTCCAGAGAGGACGATGAGTACAGCGCTCATGAGGTATCCTCGCAGTTAAGATAGCAAGTCCTTTGGGATTTATCGAGATCGACAGGATTGAATTTGATGCCGAGGACGAGAGATGATAGGAATCGATGTCCTCAAATATCGAATGAGTTTAAGGCGAACCCATGGTTCTGTGTGACCATTTCGTGCCGCACGATCCATGACCTGGAGTGTGGCTCTCGGATTGTGAGTCCCCGATGGTTCGGTATTGAAATGGGTATCATCATCATCCACAGCAAGGGTATAAATTTACATCAACGTAACAGTTTGGCCAGGATGATGCCCAGAACCAGCCACAACGGAATAGAAACCAGCAATGCCCAATTGAGACCCCGCAGCAACGGCAGGGCTTTGAGATGCTCGATTCGTTCCAGACCTCTCTCGATTCGCAGCTTCAGTTCGTCCAGATTGACCGGTTTGACCAGATAGTCAAACGCTCCTGAACGCATGGCAGCAATAGCGGAATCCAGTGAAGGGTAGCCGGTGAGAAAAATGACCATAGCCTTTTTGTCAATGGTCTGAATTTGCTCGAGCAATTCGAGACCATCCATTTGTGGCATCTTGATGTCGGTGATCACAAAGTCGATAGGTCGATCTTTGTAGAGCTGAAGAGCCTCCACACCATTTCGTGCCACGATTGTTTTGTGTCCCCATTTTTTCAAAACATCCGGCAGGGTGACCAGAATGTCCTCTTCATCGTCCACAACCAGAATATGAGCCATTTCTGACACCTCGATATGGAATTAGGAACCTGTGCCCGAGCAGCAGGTCAGGTCACCAGCTACTCACCAAAGACATATTTTTGTCGATATATTTTGATCACATTGCACTCACAAGATCCCAAATCGGTCCATTGCTGTACCATGCTACAGACACGATCCACGAAATTGGGATTCTCGAGGCTACTCTCTGCGACATCGACGTGACTGACAGTACCCTCGGGTGTGACATAGATTTTTAGGGTGAGGGTGCCATCAAGATTCGGATGCAGCTTTAGATATTTATGATAAAATGCTTTAATCTCTGTGTTATGGGTATTGATAACCCGGGAGATACTGGATGCTGTTCTGTGGTTGGGCGTGTGCTGTGTTGATTTTAAAGGATGTTTGTTCCTGGCCCGATCGAGAGAGGCCAGCCATTCGGGCAACGCCTTTTTTTTCTCCTGCAGTCGGGCTTGTTTGTCATCCAACAGAGCGTATGTGCGAGGGGTGCTGGTCGATGCCCCCACCTCCGCGTATCCTGCGCCCTGCCGCTGGATCGTTCCGGCTTGCAACGAGTCCGGATGAGCGATAGAACTGTCTGTTTTCGCTTGCTGAATACGATGGATCCGACTCTGTAGCGATTTTACCGTATATTCGGTTTTGCTGTTGGGATCCTGATTCGTCCATCCTGTTGTGATAAAGGTAAAGAAAACAAGGGTTATCCCTACCCCCCCTCGCATCACTCCGCACCACCTGGCATCACTCACACTCACGACACAAAACCCTCCTCCTTAATTCTTACTCGTGTCACCTGTTCTGTTTCCAGCAGTCGCACAGGAGGTTGTTCTCTCCCTCATGTAGCCTTCGATTCATTTCATTGCTGTCGTTTCAGTGGTGTATGGGCAGATTGTTGCAGACATAAAGCATACTGCTGGTAAAGGCACTGTTCAGAGTCTAAACATATGGCTATGATAGAGATAAAATATAAAAAATTCAAGCAGAAATTTATCGGATTTTAACGGGCAGGGTAACGTGTGGGCAAAAAAAGAGGGACGATAATGCCAGTGTTGCTTCACAAGGGATGCCGTTCATTGGCTGCCTTGCTAACGGTTTCGCACCATAGCGGTCATCATTCCCATGAGATATCATCTCGATCAAACCGTGTCGTTCCTGTGGACAGGTTGATCCGTGATCCCCGGTGAGGCTATGCAAACAATCGATGCACGATCGAAAGCAGCTCTGCTCACGGTTGCTGTACAAGGGGATCAGGGACGATGAAAGTATCGGTCGACGATCATATGCTCTGAGATGCATTCAAACGGTGCCTGACAATGAGATGAATGGTGTCACCTCGATGCGTGCATCAGGATGCGGTTTTGGATGCAAGACAAGGGTGCTCTTCAGCAGATGCCGAGCAAAGAGGCTATCTAGCCGATTGCCAAAGGACCGTCGATCGAATTGTGCGGAACGCGATGCCGGTCGGCATTATCGTCCCAACAATGTACTATCGAAACGGGGGATGCGTCCCGTTCCGCATGAGTGTTTCGCCTGGATGCTTAATTCAAACGGTGAAAGATGTGCAAGGGGTGCTCGGTAGACTGATGCAGCTCTTGTTGCCGGATGCTAAAGAGATCGTCGACATACAAGGTGTCATGACCCAGTTCAAACGAAAGGGCATCTCGTTTCGACGATCCCATTGTCAGAGTCTTGATCTTATACGCCAGATAACGGGCAATGGTTCTCAATCTCGGATCCGATTTGGAAGTGATAAACTGGTAATGCAAGGCTCTTAGCAGACGGCTGCTGACGGCATGATTGGGCAGCGTTCCCAGAATGTTCAATCCCGGTAAAAGCGGCTGATAATAATTCTGGATGGTGCGAACGGCAAAACGATAACTCGTCGGATCCTGAAAGGGATTGATGATGACATACAGCGTGAGATCAGCCAAAGCCTGTCTGATTCGTAACCGCGACGTGATATCACAATGCGTCAGCACCGCCTCCATATCATTGACCAGCGAGTGTCCCATCCGCGGCCCGATCTGCTTGGTGAGCAGATCCAGCTTTTCCTCCTGATCCGGAAGAAGATGCTCCATCAGGCGAAACAAACACGATTTGAGAAAGAGCGCGAGTTCATCCAATGAGTCCAGCGTGGGTCTGATCACGACGATCGGATAATCGGCGATCAGAAAAAAGTCCAGCGCGTCGTGCGATAAACTGCTGTTGATGTCCAGCAATATATGCCGACTCTTGGGCTCATCAGCCAACGATGCTGCACCGAGAGCGTGTTGCACGATAAACGTCAGAGACTCGAGAAATTCAGCATCGATCCCTTGAAAAAGATGATTCAAACTGAAATCGGTACGGGTCTCAAAATCCTGCTCCTGACTGTCTGCAGAGTTGCGCAAATCGCTGTTGAGCATGTGAACAAAATGTTCATGATACTCTAACAAACCGCCGATAGCAGATGTGACCGTGGTTTTACCGGCCTGTCTGCTGTTTCCGGCAATGGACCACAGATGCGTGGGAATGTTCGCATTGCCAAAGTATAGCTCGTGCGCTCTGCTCTCTGGTGTGTACCTCGGATGCATGTGTCTCTCGTTGCTTGGCGGTGAGGCTTGACTGTGTAGCTATCGATTTTACTTGCAAGAGATATGCCAGAAAAACAGGTTTTTAACTGCATTAAAAACAATAAATGCTTTCAAATGCTTTCGACAGGTGTGTCTGGAATATGTAGGATTTTACGACAGCTTGCTGAGGTTGGATTAAAAAATGGATTCAAGTGTTTGAAAATAAGTAGATAAGAGAGGTCTTGACGCGGTGAGGAAAAATGCGACAGTAAACGAAAAATACGACACCTTGCGGATTGGGATGACGGGGGACGGTTCGTGGTTCATAAATGTGTCGTCCCGATCCTGTCGACCGGGACGGCACACGTGAGCGATAAACGATCAGGAAACGCCGTACTTTTTTAACTTACGCAACAGGGTGTCACGATGAATACCCAGTAAGGTGGCCGCCTGACTCTTGTTGTTTTCTGCCAGTTCGAGAACATAGAGGATGTGATTGCGTTCCATATCATCCAGCTTTAGAGAAGGCCCTTCACGGTCCTTTTTCCGGTTTTCAGGAATGTCCGGGGATGAAATATGCGCTGGGAAATCAAAAAGTTGCAGCTTGTCTCCATCACTCAGTGCCACGGCCCGACGGATGAGGTTGGCGAGTTCCCTCGCATTCCCCGGCCAGTGATAGGTCTGTAGTGCATGGAGCACCTCTTTGGAAAGGGTCATCGTTTTACGCTCAAAACGTTTGGCAAATTCCTGTGCAAAATGAGTTGCCAGAATGGGGATGTCCCGGGGAATTTCACGCAAGGGTGGCATGTTCAGACTCACCGCATTCAACCGATAATAGAGATCTTCACGAAAGCTTCCTTCCTGCAGTGCTTGCGTGAGATCCTTGTTTGTGGCCGCAATAACGCGAAAATCAGCTGTCACCGATGTATTGGAGCCCAGCGGTTGAAACTCTTTTTCTTCAAGCACGCGCAAAAGCTTGACCTGCATGGATGGCTTCATGTCGCCGATCTCATCCAAAAAGAGCGTGCCGCCATGTGCCTGTTCAAATTTACCGATTTTGGACTGTCTGGCATCGGTAAACGCGCCCTTTTTATAGCCGAACAGCTCGCTTTCCAAAAGAGTATCCGGTAGCGCGGCACAATTGATCGCCACAAAGGGAGCCTCTTTACGATCGCTGCTATAATGGATCGCATTTGCGGCCAGTTCTTTACCGGTTCCGCTTTCACCCAGAATCAGAACCGGCAGGCCCGTATTGGATATTTTGCTGATCAAATGAGCGATATTGCGGATCCGCTCAGAACTTCCCAGTATGATTTTATTTGGTGGCAGGGTTTGGGCAAGCTTTTTTAGGGGTGATTCTAACGTGCCCCGTTCCTGATCCAGTTTTTCCAGAATATCCCGAACCAGCACGAGCAAATCCTTGATAATAACGGGTTTCATGATGTATTGCTCAGCCCCCCGCTTCATCGCCTGAACGGCATCATCGATGGACCCGTAACCGGTCATCATGATCACGTGAACATCCGGCTGCTGTTGTTTGATCCGTTTCAACAACTCCATCCCGGACAAGCCGGGCATCTTGACATCGGTCAGGATAATATCAAAGTCATCCCGTTCCAGAATCTCCAGTGCCTTGCGTACGCTTGCAGCCGTACGACAGGGGATTTCTTCGATATCAAACACATCTTTGATGGCGCGAAGACAATTAACTTCATCATCAACAATCAAAATTCGCGTCTTGTCATCCACCATGGAGGCATCCCTCTTTTTGTCCGTTTCAATACGGGTTTCACAGTATCGGGATGAGAATACAGGGTATTCGTTCTGCACACCGAGCGTGTTGTATCCCCATTGCGCAAACACCCTATTATGACCTTGTACGTGATCAGGCATCGTGTTTATCAACACGACATCATGTCTGCGCGACATAGACCGAACCGGATGATAATATTTGACCCGTAAAATTCCGGCTTTTTCAACTATTATCGATAACCAAGAATTAACGCGTCTTATTCTAATGAATTTTTAGTTTTGCCATTTTTTTTGTCGCTTCGATTCCCGGAGGGTAGGGGATGAGTGGAGTTGGACATCTGGCTGCCGGGGTCTCCACGTAATACATATGGAGAGGCTGTTTCCGAGTACACGGGAAGATAAATCGTGAACCGTGTTCCCTTGTCCGGCACAGAATGGACATGAATCGATCCGTTATTTCGCTGAATCGCTGAATGAACGATGGAAAGACCGATACCAACACCTTTGCCGGGTTCTTTTTGGGTGTAAAAGGGCTCAAAAATTTTATTGGAGAGCTCCTCGGGAAAACCCATTCCGCTGTCGATACAGTCAATTCTCACCGTCTCCGGATCCGTCATCTGGGTCTTTAGAGTGAGCGTACCCCCTTCGGGCATGGCGTCCTGCGCATTCAGGATCAAATTCAACAAGACCTGTTTCATATCATCCGGATTGACATAGCAGGTTTTTACCGGTTCGGTTTCCATCACCACCTGTATGTTGCGAAACGACAGTTCTTTTTTCACCAACTGCAGGGCAGAGCGTATGATGGCACCGATATCGGCTTCGCTGCGGGTGGGCGATTTTTTGGAAAATTCCAGCAGATTGTCGATGATCGACTGCGACCGTTTCAATTCTTCCTGAATGAGCAAAAGATGCTTTTTTATCTGTTCAGGGGGATTCTTGAGCACCTTTTGCAAATAATACAGAGAGACATTGATGGTATTCAGTGGATTTCGAAATTCATGAGCGATGCCGGCGGCCAATTGACCCATCACGGCCAGTTTTTCGGACATGACAAGACGTTGCTGAAGATCGTTGAGTTCCGCGCTCTTGGTTTTAACTTTTTCCTTGAGTTGACGCGTGTCTTCTTCCAATCGTTGGAAGACACGTTCCTGTTCCGAGGTGTCCCGTAGGGTGCACCCAATCCCGATAATTCTATCCCCGTGCCGCAGAGGCACCAGTTGTGCTTTCACAACAACATCCGTATTGCCGGTTTCCTGCAGTTTCCAGCGCTGTGCCTCCACCTCTTCACCGGAGAGGGCCTGGTAAAGCGATGAAGAGATATCGTCCCGATGAACGGGATCGAACAGCTCACTGAAATCAAGTTCATGATTTGTGGCCACAAGGTGGGGAAGAATGGCTTCAGCACGTCTATTGGCATGCTCTATCTGGCCCTGGATATTGAGAAAAAGAACCGGATCGGTGTTGTTTTCTATGAGTTCCCGATAACGCGCTGCCAGATCCGTATATATTTTTCGTTTCAGAACCGCCTTGATCCGGCTGGCCAGTTCCTCCCGATTAAACGGTTTGGTGACATAATCATCTGCACCCAGATTGAGACCATCGATACGATCCTGAACAGCCGTCCGGGCGGTGACCATGATGATGGGAATGTTTCGAAGTTGGGGATCGGATTTGAACTGTTTGCAGATATCAAAACCGTCTTGTTCTGCGTTTAACATCACGTCCAAAAGGACGAGATCGTATAGCTCGTTGCGAGCTGTCTTGAGGCAGGAGCTCGGGGACCCGCACCAGTCCACACGATAGCCACTGTTTTTGAGAAAATAGCGTAAGACAAAAGCCTGATCTTTATCGTCCTCGATGACCAGGATTTTGGGATTGCTGTTCCGAGGGTTGGCCTGCATGATGCACCTCTTTTAGTTGCCGTGCAAAGGGAGTATCTAACCGATAATGCCGCCAAGTGGTGGGTCGTCCTAGAGACACAACCCATTCTCTCAATCTGACGGCATCGTCCTCCGGCCTCTTGCTTTGTTTCATGAATCGACTTGGATTGTTCGATACCCCCCGATGATGTCCAATCCCAGTCCGGAGCCGGGAGGGTCAGAGGAAAGGAAATCAGCGGGTTATGCCATGTGATGCCTTTCAGAGCCTGTATCCAAATAGTACGCAATAATCTCTACCGATGCAAGTTCTGTTTTTATACTCTCTGCTCTCCATCTGGCCGGGGGTTGCCAAAATCCGGTCAGATGCCTGGTTTTGCCGTTGATTACAGTTTTGAGAATGGAAATATATTGATATTTAAAGGTGTTAGAAGATGAGGACAGGATTCGACATCATGTAACAAGTGGTCGATACACAGCACAGCCTATAAAAATGTGATTTATGGCCTGCCCGGCACTGATAGTCCCGGCAGGATCTGATAAAGGATAATGGTTATGACAACAGATATCGCTCTCGTTTTATCGGTTCTTGCCGTCACTATATTTCTATTTGTCAGTGAAAAATTGCGGGTGGATGTGATCGCGATTTTGATTATGGTGTCTCTTCCCTGGCTGGGTCTTGTCAAACCGGAAGAAGCCTTTACCGGTTTGGCCAGCAATGCGGTGGTGTCGATTATCGCTGTGATGATACTGGGATATGGTATCGACCGGGCTGGTGTGATGAGCAAAATAACCCGACCCATTCTCAACGCCGCTGCCTCAAGTGAACGCAAATTGATCGGAATGATCGCTTCCACCGTCGGACTGATTTCGGGATTCATGCAGAATATCGGTGCGGTGGCCCTGTTTTTACCTGCCCTGCTACGGATCTCGAAAAAGACCAGAATTCCTGCCTCCCGATTGCTGATGCCGGTAGGATTCGCTGGCATCCTCGGTGGCACGCTGACCATGATCGGTTCCGGACCGCTTATTATCCTGAATGATTTGTTGCGACAGGGCGGGCAAGAAGCCTTTGGTCTGTTTAGCGTCACTCCCCTGGGTCTCTCTCTGTTGGCGGCGGGTGTACTCTATTTTCTACTGCTCGGGCGATGGGTTTTACCGCAACACTCTACAGATGCAGAGCCTGAACAGCAGCAGCAACTGGTCGAGACTTGGCAATTGCCGACCACATTGTACTATGGTCGCCTTCGGGACATCAGCCCTCTTTTGGAGATGACCCTCGAGGAAACAGGGCACTGGAATCGATATCATATTCATCTTTTGGCACTCAAGGAGAGTGAGGATATCTCCTATGCGCCCTGGCGCCACACGCGGTTTGCGGCCGGACAACTCCTTGCGGTATTGGGACCGGAAGAACAGGTCGAACGGTTTTTTCAGGATTATCGACTGGAGCGTGTTCGGGATGAAAGTGTATTTGGTGAACTGGGAGAGACAACAGCGGCAGGCTTTGCCGAGGTGATTGTTCCACCCCGATCGGCTTTGGCGGGGAAAACACTTCGTCAGATCAATCTTCGGAAACACTATAGTGTCGAACCGGTGATGTTGTTGAGTGGAGACCGGGAACAGCGAGACGACTTTTCGGATATGCCCTTGCGGCCCGGAGATACGCTTATCGTACATGGTCGCTGGGAGTTGATCGCTGCTCTGGGATCTGACCGCAATTTTGTGGTGGTGTCTCCGGTTCAACCCACGAGCCAGAAGCGGGCCAATCCAGTGGTCGCGGTTCTTTCTCTGATCGGCGCCATGACGCTTGCGGTTTCAGGGGTACAACTCTCTTTGGCATTGTTTTCCGGTGCCATGGCCATGATTCTCTTTCGGGTCGTCCCGATCGATAAAGCCTACAAGGCAGTGGATTGGCGCACCGTCTTTTTACTTGCCGGCCTCATACCTCTCGGTATTGCCATGGATAATACCGGGGCGGCAGAATATATCGCCCGTCAGGTGATGCATCTGCTTCAGGGCAGTCATCCAGTTCTCATCCTGTTTGCGGTCGCTGTGCTGACCACTCTGTTTTCGCTTTTCATGTCCAACGTGGCGGCGACCGTTTTGTTGGTTCCGCTGGTGATGATTATGGCTGAAATGGCAGGCATCGATCCAAGAGCTCTGGGGTTGTTGGTGGCTGTCGCAGCCTCCAACTCGTTCGTTCTGCCGACTCATCAGGTCAATGCGTTGCTGATGTCACCGGGTGGATACCGGAATGCGGACTATATGAAATCCGGCGGCATTATGACCCTGATTTTTCTCGTCATTTCGGTGGGCTTTTTCTATCTATTTTTGATTTAAAAGCCTCCGGGGCTGTATCCTTGTATTTGGCTTTACGACTGCCCTCATAGACCGGAAAATGCGCCAGTCGGCATTCGATGGAGCCGTTGTAGAGGATGATTCGACGTTTGGGTTTCAACCCCAGGAATTTAAGGGCTTTTAAGTTGCCGCTCAAAATCCACGCATCATACCCCGCATACGCCGTCTTTAAACGATCTCCGATAGATTGATAAAACGCAATGATATCTTTTTCTTCGAGGCGTTCCGAGTAGGGTGGATTGGTGATCATCACACCTCCTCCATCAGGAGGGATTCTATCTTTAAAGTCTTTGACCTGAATGGAAATTAGATGGTCCAGACCGGCACGAGTGATGTTCTTACGCGCAGCAGCTGCATTGTTTGCAGAGATGTCAGATCCCAGGAGCAAACCGGAATACTCTGAGCGTTCTGCCATTCGGGCCTCGCGTCGGATCCGGCGCCACAGGGCCCGATCGAAGGTTTTCCATCCCATAAAACCGAACGAGGTCCGGAACCATCCGGATGCCCGGTTGATGGCCATAAGACCGGCTTCCGCCAAGAGTGTGCCTGAGCCACACATGGGATCGATCATAGTCTGCCCCGGTGTCCAGTTGCCGAGTAGAATTATTCCGGCGGCGAGTACTTCGTTGAGCGGAGCTTCTATAGGATCGAGACGATAGCCCCTGCGATGCAATGAATCTCCCGAGCTGTCCAAAAGAATTGTGCCTTTGGTCTCATCCAGATGCAGATGCACTCTGAGCGACGGAGTGTTGACATCGACAGACGGACGCAAACCCGTGGACTCGCGAAACTGGTCGACGATGGCATCTTTGACTCGCAGACGGGCGTATTTTGTGTGTGTGAACAGACTGGAATGAATCCGTCCGTCAACCGCCAGCGTGCGGGTTACTTTGAGGTGGGATGACCAGTCGATTTTTTGTGTTTCGTGATAGAGATCTTTCTGGGTTTCGAGATGAAAATGATGCACGGGAATCAGAACTCGAAGCGCTGTGCGAAGGTGCAGATT
>CAYPUH010000126.1:0-12038 GCA_964413725.1 uncultured Cytophagia bacterium | reverse complement strand
GGTCAGAGTGTATTCGCAGGTCGGATCCTTGCGGATCCGTTTCAAATCGAAGTGACCGACGGGTTTGGCAATCCGATTCCGGAGGTTTCTGTGCAATTCGCGGTCAATCAGGGAAGTGGTTCCTTTAATGGCTCCCTGCAGGTCGATGTGGTGACCAATGCGGATGGAATCGCAACCGCTTCGCCCTACCGAGCTGGTACGGACGTGGGTGCCGAGACCGTTCTGGCATCCGCAGAGGGACTCGATATCTCTCCTGCCCAGTTTTTGATCAACGTACAGGCGGGCGTAGCCGCGCGTTTGAACAAAACCGGTGGAGACAATCAAAGAGGTGAGATCGGTCAGCCACTCTCACAACCCCTGGTGGTGACCGTCACCGATTCTTTTTCCAATCCCATTCCAGATCACCCGGTTACCTTTTCCGTAACCCAGGGAGGAGGCTCGCTGAACGGTGAACAAGAGAAAACCTTGACCACAAACTCTAATGGCGAAGCGCAGGTGACGTTGATCCTTGGCGCGGAAAACTATCTGAATAAAGTCAGTGCGAGCAGCGAGTATCTGGGATCCCCTCTCATAAACAGTCCGGGTGTTTTTCAGGCCACCACAGGGGCTGAAACACCTGATTCTTTGATCTACGTGAGCGGTAACGAACAAACTGGACGAATTAACAGCCGGTTGCCCGAACCGTTTCAGGTACGTGTCACCGACAGCAATGGAATTCCGGTACCCGAACATCCGGTCACCTTTGTCGCGATCACACCTGGAGCTCATTTTTCCAACCAAAAAGAACTCACAGTCACGACCGATGAAGAGGGTGTTGCAGAGGCGTATGGCTCCTTGGGCAGTAACATCGGAGACCGTATCTATGTCTATGAAGTGCGTGCCTATCACAACTCCATTCCCCTTTATGGCCGGCCCGAGTGGCCTTTGCGGTTTTTTGCCAGCGGTCGGTATAGTACGGGGGTGAAAATCGTCAATCAGACACCCGAACCGGAACAACTGGTTGGAACGGTGGGTACTGTGCTCGCAGATTCTCTGAAAGTCAAGGTGTTGGACCCTAGCGACCAACCCGCAGCAGGTCAACCCGTGACCTTTGAGGTGACAGAGGGTCAGGCTCTTCTGGAGGGTAATATCAGCACGCGAGTGGTCTATTCAGATAAACGGGGAATAGCTGCCATTCGTGTTCTTTTGGGAACGGAACCGGATGAATCGTATGTACGCGCCAGTGCCAACGATGGTATCGATGATTTGGAGAATTCACCACTCCAGTACCATGTCACCACAGTTATTGGCCCTCCATTTGCAGAAAATTGTACCATCGTGGCAGATACACAGGCTATTGCCAATGGCCAGGATATGGCAGAGGTGACAGTTACTCTTCGGGATACCTATCAAAATCCAGTTCCTGGCAAGACCGTGAATATCTATGCTCAGGGTCTTGATGTCACCACCATTCAACCCTCTGCCACAACGGACGAGCTGGGCAAGACCAGTGGATCGCTGAGTTCCGTCCGCGCCGGTAAAGCAGAGGTATGGACCATGGTGGATGGAGAGATCGTTCCCAGGGATACGGTGGTTATCCATTTCTCGCCGGGACCACCAGCTCAGGTGTCCACCTTTGGTTCCGGCAAAATCGGTGAGATGGGCAAGATGCTTTCCGATTCTGTGGGTGTTACAGTGGTGGATGCCTTTGGCAATCCTGTGGCCGATGTTTCGGTGGAATTTCAAGTGGTTTCCGGTGGAGGATCATTGCTGGAGTCTCGACCATTTTTTACAAATGACCGGGGACGTGCCTGGGTCCATTGGATTCTGGGCAATCCGGGTGAACAGTTTTTGCAGGTCGAAGTGCCTGGTGTCACCACAAGTCCCAAGGTTATCTCCGCCATCGCGTTGGCTTCTGAACCGGCTTCCATAGAGCGTATTGCCGGTCATCAGCAAATTGGTCAGGTCAATTCAGCCCTGGCGGATTCGTTTAAGGTGCTGGTCAGGGATGATGAGGGGCGTCCCATTCCAGGCCTGGTGGTGGTATTCAGTGTGGTGGAGGGAAGTGGAAGTTTTCTTCCCACCCGCCTGATTAAAACCGATAATGAAGGTGTCGCCACCGTATTGTTCAAGACCGGCTATCAAATCGGCAACCATCTAATTAAGGCGGAGGTAAACGGCCTCGATCAGCACGTCCTTTTTACAGTGATGGTGCAGCAGGAACCACAGATCCGTTTACAGCGGATTTCCGGAAACCAACAAGACTCGCGTCCGGGGCTGGTTTTGGAAGACAAGTTGGTGGTACAAGCTTCTGACGCATTCGATCGTCCATTGGAGGGTATCGATCTTACTTTTGCCGTGGTATCCGGTGGTGGGGCCATTTTGGAATCACAACCCCTCGAAACCGATGATCAGGGAGTGGCCCGGGCCACATGGCGTCTCGGCAATCTGGGTGAGCAAAATGTCCAGGTCACTCCGGTCAATATGTCCGCTGAACCGGTGCTGTTTGAAGCGACATTGATCAACGGTTACCCTGTACTGGAAACATTGCCGGATACCAGCGTCAAAGCGGGAGAGACGCTGATGTTCGTCGTCAATGCAACAGATCCGGATGATGATCCCATTTCGTACGGGACGGTGAACCTTCCCGATGGCGCCTCTTTTGATTCCACCGGATCCCGTCTCTTTAGCTGGACCCCGGATAACAATCAGAGTGGTCAATTCAACATCCTCTTTACCGCCACCGATCCCTACGGTGCGGCCGACTCAATGTCTGTTTTGGTGGATGTCACTCGGGTCAACAGAGCACCAATGATCTACTATCATTTTCCGGTGGATACCCTGTTGAACTATTCCTATGGCGAAGTCAAGACCTTCCAGATCCAAGCGACTGATCCGGACGATGATGAACTTTCCTATGAGTGGCGTGCCAATGGTAAATTGGCGGGTTCAACAAATGAATCTGTCCTCGTTTTCACAGAGACCGATTTTCAGGGAGATGTGACCGTAACCGCTCGAGTGACGGACGGAAAGGCGCATACAGAGGTCCGATGGCATCTGAATCTCAATTCAACAGCGGTGGAACTCTCTCTGTTTGCCGCCAGCGAAGTTCGTGATCATGTGGTGCTCAATTGGAAAACGCAGACCGAGGATCAGAATGCCGGATTCCATATTTACAAGAGTGAACATTTACATGGTCCCTACGATCGCCTGACGGATGACATGATACCGTCCCGGCCTGATGGACAGTATACATTTGTTGATAACAAGATCTCCGCAGGACAAACCGTGTACTATAAACTCGAGGATATTGACCGCAATGGTCATACCTGCGAACATGGGCCAATTCAAGTCACGATATCGATACCCACAGAGGTACGATTGGCACAAAACTATCCAAATCCGTTTAATCCCAGTACGACCATAACCATCGCGCTTCCTGAATCTCGGGAGGTAAGCCTTACGATCTATAATGTCTCCGGTCAAAAGATCCGAACCTTACTAAACGGCCGAGTATCTTCAGGAACACATCAGCTTGTATGGGATGGTACCGATCAGCAAGGCCGGGTGGTCCCCTCGGGAGTCTATCTGTATCGATTAAAGACTGCCAAACAAGTCCTGTCCAAAAAACTCATGTTCGCGAAATAGTATCCAAAGAACCTCTCAAAGCGGTTCTGTCGATTTGACAGAGCCGCTTTTTCACAATCCGGAAGGGCATTGTATGCTCGGCTGGAGCAGGGGCATTCCGATCTGTTCATACTGTTTGATGCAAAGTCGATCATCGGGTTTTGCCCTCTTTCGAGTTTTTGACTGATGGAATAGTAGTGGAGATAAATTAGCGATAAAAAAGCTTGAAAAACCTGTTAAAGATTTCTACTTTTTATATACCAGAGTCAGATCATTATATGGCTCCGATAGACAGACTCGATTTGAAATGGATGTTGAAAAACGTTATCAGTTTTACAAGGGTTGTATGGGGTGGTGTCCGTTAATCGGACACCGCCGACCCGGATTCTCTTTGCAGATATTGATCGTTTCATTCGCCGGGTGACGATACCATATTGTTTTTTTATTTTTTGGATTTGGTGTGACGCACCGAATCCGATGTCTACTCGTTTCAGGTCTCACAACCTCAATGCAACGGAACGTTCCTTCAGAATCTGTTGAATCCGGATTGCTGCGAGTCGTAACGCATCGACACCATTCAATATGATTGGACTCCGAATCAGGGGTCTGATCAGTAACAGGATAGCAACAAAGCTTTGACCTGAGGAGTTTTTTGCATGGATTTGCAAAAGAGGACTTTATTTCGAAAGCATTGGCGGCGGTGGGTTTTTATCGGTGCTACAGTGGGAATGACATTGTTTTCGCACTCATATGCACAGCCGATACGCTTTACAGAGATCGCCAGAGAGACCGGTGTAAACGGTTATGTGGTGGGTGGACAAAGTACTTATGGACATGGTGTCGCTTCCGTGGATCTGAATCATGATACCCTCCCCGACCTCTATATCACTCATGCGGTTCGTGATAAGACGCCACCCGACCTTTTGTTTCTCTCAACCGGTTTGCTCAAATACAAAGAGATGAGTCAAAAATATGGGACAAAGGATGCCTTTGGTAATACCGGTAGCCATGGTGCCGTTTTTGTCGATATCGATAATGATGGTGACTTTGATCTGTTCAATGGATCGACGGATGAACGAAACCATCTCTATCTCAATCGAGGGGAACAGGGATTTGAGGATATTTCACAGCAGGCGGGACTAGAGTCCTCTTCCTTTGGTACCCGTGGAGTTGTGGCTTTAGATGCCGATAGTGATGGATTGATGGACTTGTTCGCAATCAATTGGTATAATCTACGAACTCTGGATGCTGCTGAACCCAATGAGTTCTATCATAATACGGGTGACGGCCGGTTTGAACGATGGAACAACGGGACACTTTACCTCAATGAAACGGGTATGGGTGTTCAAGGTGTTTCCGCTGTTGATGTGGATAACGACAGTGATGTCGATCTTTTTATTGCCCGGCGCAATTACGGTTATCTTCCGGACCAGGAGAGTTATGGTCTGGATCCGGATCGGGACGTACAGAATTTATTGTTGATCAATGATGGCTCGGGGCATTTTACTGAGCAGACTCGCTCCCGGGGGCTGGCGATACCCAACAACAATTCCAATGGCGCCGCATGGGGCGATATCGATAATGATGGCGATCTCGATTGTTTTGTGGTTCAGAAAGACCGAAAAGCTCTTTTGAGGATTTTTGAAAACAAGGGGGGTGTCTTTCAGGACCGGTCCGGGGAGCATAATATTCACACTGGCGGCTATAATGTATTGTTGCTGGACCTGGAAAATGATGGCGATCTCGATCTGTTTACGATGAAACTGTATGGCAGAATGCATGTCTATCTAAACGATGGCACCGGTCATTTTACAGCGACCTCTGCATCGGGTCTCGGCGATGGATTATACGATCCCCGTGGAGCGACGGTTGCTGACTTTGACCGCGATGGAGATCCGGATATCTATTTTGTCGATGCCAATAAATATGCACGATCCGCTTATCACAATCATTTTTTACGAAATGAAACGCCTTCGACAAACAACTGGATTCGGATTCAGGGACGGGGGCCCTCGGGGGATCAAGGGGGATTTGGTAGTCAGATTTGGGTCTTTCCGGCAGGACGAATGAATGAGATGGACTCTTTGGTGGGGTACCGCCAGGTCATCAATGCCTACGGATACCTGTGTCAGGATGATCCGGTGCAGCTCATCGGAATAGGAGAACGTGATTCCGTGGATGTGAGGGTAACCCTGTTGGATGGTACCACCCTTGAAACCTCATCGGTTCCAGCCGGTACGACTTTACATTTCAGTCGTCCCACCACATTAACGGTACTCGAGGGCAATGATCGGATTGTCTCTCCCGGCACCAGGATTCCGATACAGCTGGAGATCAGGAATGCCTTTGGAATGCCTGTGCCGGGTGCAGAGGTTACAGCTGACCTCGAGCAGGGAGAGGGTATCCTCGCAGATGATCCTGATGGTCATGTTATTCTGCGATCCGATTTTACCGGGCGGGTGTCGTTGAATTTTACGGCCAAAGGCGGTCACGGTGAGTATAGAATACGATTCCGTTCGGCTGAGCAAGAAGTCGTGATCCGGGGAACCCTTTTGACTGCATCTCCCAACAGAATGACCCTTGTTTCAGAGAAAACGCTTGCCGGTGTGGTGGGCGAAGAGGTTCCTGATAGTCTTGTGGTGCAAATATTGGATGAATGGGGTGACGGCTGTCCCGAGACGATGGTCACCTTTGCAGTCGAATCTGGAGGGGGGATTCTGAATGGTGAACATCAGACGGTAACAGTATTGACAAGGGGGGCGGGACGGGCTTCTGTATCATGGCAGCTGGGTACCCAAAGTGATGTCGAGCATCGTGTTGTGATCTCCAGTCGGTCTGAAGGGAGGGATCTCGAAGGGTCGCCCATCATCGTGACAGCGAAGGCCAGGCCGGATTCGGCGTTCGACCTCCAGTGGGTGGGGCAGGCCAGTCCCACCGGATATTCGGGGCAACCCCTTTCAGACTCGCTTCACCTTTTGGTTTCTGACCAATTTGGTAATCCGGTACCGGATACACATGTAGAGTTGTGGGTCGACCAGGAGGATGGTGTCCTTGAGGGTGACAGCCATCGAATCCGTCGTACGACAAGTGTTTCGGGGGCCCTGTCAGTATACTGGCGGCTCGGGACGCTTGCCGGAGTGGAACAGACAATTCGTGCCCAGCTGGTTGATGGTCACACGTCCCGATCTATCGATCATTCCGTTGCAGTAATGCATCCGGATGCATATGAACTGATCTGGTCAGGTCCTGAAACGTTGAGCGGAATGGCACGGACACCTTTGCGCGATTCACTGCGGGCCCGGGTGGTCAGCGTTTCGGGCGAACCGATACCCCGGTATGCGGTTACCTTTCGGGTGACATCCGGTACCGGCACGTTGGAAGGACAGGCGAATTTGATGCGGATCACTGATGGACGGGGGATGGCCACTTGTCTCTGGACTCTGGGCCCGGAGGTGGGACCGGATGTTCAGCAGGTCAGGATGCATGCACAATATCTTAACGTCTCTTCGCTGTCGATGGCAGCCCAGTCCTTTCCCTATAGTCCCTATTCCATTGAGAAACTATCGGGGGATCAACAGAAAGGACGTTATGGACATGTCCTTGACCAGGATATTGTCGTCAGGGTTACCGATAGCAAAGGACCTGTCATGGGACAGAATGTAAAACTTTCGATCGTGTCAGGTGGAGGGCAACTGTCTCCGACACCACCTCTCAAGAGTGACAAGAATGGACTGGTGAGCGTGTCATGGATCCTCGGTACAGAACCCGAGCAGGTGCTTTCCGCTTTTGTCGAGGAGTATCCAACGAGACAGGTTACATTTACAGCTACCGCAACCGAAAATCAACCACCCGAGATTCTTGCGCCCTCTGACACCTCTGTAACCGTGGATACGATTCTGGAATTTCCCATCATGACCCGCGATTCTGACGGGGATTCGATTCATGTGAGGGTGAGCAACTTGCCAAAGGGGGCGGATTTTAATCCGTTAACCGGCTGGTTTATGTGGCGCCCCGACAGGCAACAGACGGGTACTCATGTTTTGCGGTTTATCGCCTTCGATCGCTATGGCGGCCGGACCGAACATGAGCTCCTAATTACCGTGGTTCGAAACAATAACGTGCCGATACTGTACATGCCTGTGGATACTACTATCCATGAAATGCAGATGTTGGAATGGCATTTTCGCGTCTCTGATCCCGACGGAGACACTGTGAGTATCCGCATTGCGGATCCCCCAGAGGGTTCTGTTTTTCATCCCGATGACATGATGTTGACCTGGCAACCCACATTCCAGCAAGCTGGAGAGTATGGATTCGATGTGACCGTGGACGACGGTCATGGTGGAATCCAGACCCACACTCTCGTGATACATGTAAAGGAATACAACCAAAAACCCGTTTTAGATTTTTTTCAACCCCGGGACAGCCTGGTTCAGGTCATATCCGGAGAATCAATTTGCTTTAAGGTTCATGCTCGGGATGATGATGGTGATACGCTGAGTTATCAATGGATGGTGAACGAGGCACCTGTGAGTCGGGATTCGACCTGGGTCCTGGTGGCCAATAAAACACTGGGAGAAAAGGCCAGGATTTCTGTACGGGTATCCGATCAGCACGATACGGTGACTCATCATTGGAAACTGGTCATGATCACAGACGTGGATATGGATCCGGGCATCTTGCCAGAGACCGCTTTGTTGCCTGCGTATCCCAATCCGTTTAATGCATCAACCACATTGCGATTTTCCTTGGACAGCACGGCCAGAGTGGTGATTAAGATATTTAATGCCAGGGGAAGATTCGTTCAGACACTATGCGAGGAGACAAGGCCGGCGGGCGAGTATCACTTGAGTTGGGACGGACGAAATCATCTCGGTATACCCGTCCCGTCCGGCCTTTATATTTGTCGGTTTTCGGGTGACGGATATCATTCCATGCGGAAACTGATATTGCTAAAGTGATCCACGGTTTGAGTCCGGAATTCCGGATTTGGGTGAAGCGTGGAGTGTGTCATGCCGAGAGGCGTTGTTTGAGTGCATGCTTCCATACCCGGGGGCTTTGAGGTTCTGTCGAATTCTTACCGTTTTGGGCTTGTCGGATTTTGGGATACCCATACCAGTGTGTCAGAGTAGCAAGAGATCCATCATTAGATCCGCCTGCGCTCTGACTCTCGATTACCATCAGCAAGGGGAAAACATGAATTCGCTCACTCGTTTCCTCATCTTGTTTTGGTGCCTTTTAATTGTCGGCTGTGCTGCAATGCGGCAGACTGAGGAAGAAAAAATACAGGCCATGCTCCGGCAGTCCGGATCATACCATGTTCAACAAGGAGTCGTCGCCACGGACAGTGCGCTATACAACAAAGCGCTGGATCATTATCGACGGGCTATGGAATTGATTCCCTATGAACCCATATTGTATAACAATATGGGTGTAACTTTTTTAAAGATGGGTCGCATCGATTCTGCTCTTTACTATTTTCAGGTTGCCTTACGTAAGCAGCCTCGTTATAGCCGTGCGCTGGTCAACATGGCGAATGCCTATCTGGAGGCCAACCAGCCTCAGTACGCATTGGCTGCTGTGGATCGGGCGCTGGAGATCAAATCCGGATTCACCGACGCGCTTGTTGCCAAGGCGTTAATTTATGATCGATTGGGTCAGATGGATTCCGCGCTGGCGATGTACGAAAAAGTGGTTTCCATTGACTCACTCAATGCAGATTATTATATCAATATGGGGGCTCTCCTGTTTCAGAAAGGTATGGTGCGGGATGCTGTAGAACAATATTCCCGGGCTGTGGAAATCAATCCGGATCGCGCCGTAGCCCATTATAACTGGGGTAATGCGTTGGCACATTTGTGCAAATTGGAAGAGGCATTGATGCAATATGACAAGGCCATACAACTCGATAATACCTTTATCGGCGCCTATAATAACCGGGGCCTGGTATTCATGTCCCTGGGCGAGTATCACACAGCCTTGTCGGATTTCTGGCAGGCCAGGGAGATCAATGCACGAGAGCCCTCCATCCATTTCAATCTTTCCATCATCTATGAACGCAGTGGAGATTTGGACAGTGCTCTTGTCTATGTCGACAGGGCTGTCGCTCTCGACAGTACCATGCCATTGTTTCAGATTCAACGTGGAAACATTTTGTTGGAAGCACATCAGATTGCCAAGGCCATTCAGGCCTATGAAAAAGCGATTCAGATGGACTCCTCTTTGGCGGTGGGTTATAATAACCTGGGGAATGCTTATCTTGAGAAACAGGATGCAAATTTGGCCAAAGAGGCATTTGAAAAGACCATGAGTCTTTATCCCGAGTACCTCGAATCCCGCTATTTCGACCAAACCAGGCGACTTGAGGAAGGTGTTTATGACCTTTTGGGCCATTGCCGGTCTGTGGGAGACATTCGTTCGGGTTATGCCCGATTGTATAGCAACCTGGGGGCTGCACACTTGAGATTGAGGAATTTTGCGGCTGCGAAACAGGCTTTTGAGCGGGCAGTGGAGATCGAACCCACTCTGATCGAACCCTACGAACAACTGGCCTTTCTCTATCAAAAACAGGGGGAACAAGCAGCCGCTTACAGAGCTCTGTCCCGGGCCAGGTATTGGATGGCCGAGAGGGCCCTGGACGTGGATTCTCTAGATATTGCGCAGGCGAACAATCAGGAAGCTCTTGATTTTAATGTGACGGACGCTGCCGCCCATGCTCAACGGGCGGAGATTATCATCAAACAGGGCGACAACCCCGAGGACGCCAAATCATGGCTTGAACAGGCTGGGGCGTTGGACGCAAAGAATCCGCGCGTTTGGATGGTCTGGGGACGCTACTATCTGGCACAGAATGACTGGGTATCTGCTCAAAAAGCATTTCACAACGTGATGGAACTCGACCCGGATTCCAAACGAGGTCTGGAAAATCTGATAACCGCATTGACATCTGCCGGATTTGAGGATCAGGTTGATGTTTACAAGGCAAAAAAATATTATCTGGAAGGAACTGAATTCCAGTTTGCAGGCTACTGGGATCAAGCTCTCACCGCTTATGAGCACGCTGTCAGGCTGGATTCCCTGCAGCCTGATTATTGGGCCGCCCAGGGATATGTGTGGGCTAAAAAGCATATCCACGAAAAGGCGCAATCCATGTTTGACAGGGCGTTAAGCCTGGATGCCGACAATGCCATGGCCTGGTATGGACGAGGTGTTGTGGCTGGAGACCAGGGCCGATATCAGGAAGCTATCGATGCACTCAAGCGAGCGCTCAAGACAGAGTCTGATCCCGGAAAGGTACATTATGCACTGGCGGTCAATTATTATTTTCAAAACAGGATTGATATGGCATGGAAGCACCTTCAACTTGCCCTCCAACTGGGGGTATCGGTCAACCCATCATTTCTGAACGAAATGAAAAACGCTCATGCTGAACACGTATTCCAATAACCCTTTTAGCGGCAATTGACTGGTTCATATTCGATTTATGCTCCGAGGAGATTGTAAATGTCTACATGTATCAATCGCTGGATTCAATTCGTCTGGATTGTGACAGTCGGATTGACGATTGCCTGCGATCAACCCGAGATACCGTTTGTCCTGTATGATGAGAATACCGACTGCCGGCTGGTGGTGTCCGGCGAAGCACATCGTTTGATTTCATCCTATCCAAACAATCAATCCTTTATATGGAATGCGGCGAAGGCTGGCGAGCCGGATTCTTTGATTTTGACCGCATGGAGTGCGCTGGAGTGTTATCGGGTCCTTAATTTGATGAATCCTTCTGATGAGAGGATTAAAATTGTATCAGATGATACCATATCCTCCGGTTCTCTTGTTGGAATCGGAAAAAGTGTCGACCATCCCCGCATCAGGCCATTCCAGAAAGGCTGGAGAGAGAGAATAAACGAGCATGTTCCCGATCAACAGCCAACAGGCTTTATAAATCGTTTTCGCGATGAAAACGGCGATGTGTTGTTAATCGGGGGAGAAACCGCTCTCGGTACACTTTACGCGGTCTATGACTTTCTGGATCGACTCGGAGTGCAATGGCTCACGCCAGATCCTGCCACCACTGTTGTTCCTCAGGCTCAAAACGTTGTTCTACCTTTGTTATCGCAGCATATAACCTCTGCTTTTGCTCTTCGGGGCTTTACTCATCATCCAGACTATCAGGAAAGCATCACCGAGCTACCGGTGACGGAACAGCGCGCGTTTTGGCTGTGGATGGTCCGAAATCGCTTGAATGTATATCAGTCTGAAGAGACGATAGTCGATAGCGTTCCCTATATGCTGGGTATTCATTTTCCCGGTACTCTGCAACTGTCTGAAAGCGGGAAGGGATCAGCGGTATCGAGTGCTGAATCATGGATATGGAATCCCGATCCCATGACCACCTGTGACGAACAGATTCATACCTTTGTGGATTCAGCTCA
>CAYPUH010000125.1:0-12261 GCA_964413725.1 uncultured Cytophagia bacterium | reverse complement strand
ATATCCAGCCGGGGCAAATGCAATCCGGCACCAGCTGTAAGATGACCAGTATCGGCGCCGAGACGGATCGCCACCACTCGTCGAAACAATAGTTCGGCTCCAATATGAGTATCCGCGCTCACGGGTCCCAGATGGGCTTGAGCCGCATATTCACGTCCCTCAAAGCGAAAGTCAGTATCCAGTGCCACGATCAGGCGGGTATTCATGGAACGAATAAAAATCGGATAACCTAGGCCAGTTTTGAGTGTCGGTGCAATCAATTCCCGCGTGCCGGTATTCCACGCCAACAACGTGGTGGTGGCGTCCTGCAGATTGGCTCCGGCAAGAAGACGACCGACGGGATTCCATATCACACCCACATCAAATCCAATTCCCCAGGCGGAATGATCTCCAACACTTTTGGCCACAAACTTGACATTGGCCCCATAGGACAAACGATGGTTGTGACGATGGGCATAGGTCAGAAAAACCCCGTATTCGGCATCATTGACCATCCTGGTCACAAAGGGTCGATTGGAGATCTCGCGTCCCTGTTCATCGGTATAGACCTCCCCCACCGCGAGATCGGGTCGAGGTAGCGCGGTATAGGGAATATCATCGACAGCCAGACGGATCACTGACAACCCCACTCCATCGTGTTCTCGGAATGGAACGGCAACTCCGGCATAATCATAGTTGACCACACCACCAAACCGACGAGAGTGCATCGCAGCCGCTTCGGGATAGGTCAGGGTGGACAACCCCGCGGGATTCCAGTATCCGGTGGTCACATCGCCGGAAAAGGCAACATATGCCCCGCCCATACCCAAAGCCCGGGCACCGACGCCGGTACTGAGGAATTCTCCGGCATATTTACCCATCTCTACAGCCTGAGCGGGTATAAAAGAAACAACAAACAAAGCGATAAAAAGTTGGAAATGGGATTTCACGCTCATATTCCTTTTTACTATGGTACAGGGTGGTTCACAGGGAGCATTGGTGGATCCACACGACGATCAATTGTCTCGTTCGGCGATTTGCTTCAATTCGTCCAAACGCTGCAATGCCTCGATGGGCGTTAATTGATTGGGATCGATTCCCTTGAGTTCATCGCGCAGTTTTGTTTCCAGTGCGCTAAACAGATTGAGTTGTTGGCTATCATCCAAAGGGTGCACATGATGCGCGGCAATCTTGGGAACCTGATCCGCGTTCAATGTCTCATCTTCCAGGTTGGTCAGTATCTCCTGAGCTCGTTGAATCACCGCTTTCGGCAGTCCTGCCAGCTGAGCCACATGAATACCGTAACTGTGGTCACATCCTCCCGGCACGATCTTGCGCAAAAATACAATATGGTCGCCCCATTCGCGGACGGCTACATTGTAGTTTTTTACACGCGGTAGAATTCGTTCGAGTTCCGTCAATTCGTGATAATGTGTGGCAAATATCGTTTTTGCCGACACCTGCGGTGTGTTGTGAATAAATTCTGTCACCGACCAGGCAATGGACAGACCGTCAAAGGTGCTGGTTCCCCGTCCGATCTCATCGAGCAGGACCAGACTCTTGGGTGTGGCATTGTTCAGGATATTGGCGGTCTCGTTCATCTCGCGTAAGAAGGTACTTTCTCCGGCAGCCAGATTGTCCGAGGCCCCCACGCGGGTAAACAGTCGGTCGACAATGCCGATGGACGCAGAGGTGGCAGGTACAAAACTTCCCAGCTGAGCCATCAACACGACCAACCCTACCTGTCTCAGATATGTGGATTTTCCGGCCATATTGGGACCGGTGATGATCAAAATCTGATCTGTCAGAGTGTCCAGCACGGTATCATTGCCCACAAAGGATTCACCCGTCGGCAGCACACGTTCAACAACCGGATGTCGACCCTCGTGAATCCGGATTTCATCCCCGCTATCGATCCGGGGTCGAGTGTATTGATGATCAATAGCGGTTTGGGCCAGAGAAACCAGACAATCCAGGGTAGCCAACAGCTGGGCATTAGACTGCAAAGGTGCGATATAGCGGAGAATAGTCTGACGCAGAGCATCGAACAGCTCGTATTCGAGACTGGCCATTTTCTCTTCCGCTCCCAGAATCTTTTCTTCCCAGGCTTTGAGATCCTGGGTGATAAACCGTTCGGCATTAACCAGTGTCTGTTTTCGAATATAGTGATCCGGCACTTTGGACAAATTGGGCTTGGTGACTTCAATATAGTAGCCAAACACTTTATTAAAATTGACTTTGAGCGAAGAAATACCGGTCTGTTCGCGTTCCTGATTCTGTAGCTGGGCAATCCAGTCTTTACCGGAAAAGGTGATTTCCCGCAGTTGATCCAGATCGTCATTGACGCCAGACCGGATGATGCCGCCATCGGAAATGGAGTGGGGTGGATTGTCTTCCAGGGTATTGGAAATCTCGTCGACCAGGGATGATAACGGATCCAGGCGGTGATAAAGGTCGGATAGCAGTTCGGTGCCGAAACCGGACAGCGTCTCACGAATCAGTGCGGCTGTTTCCAGGGTCAACCGCACCGTGTTGGCGTCGCGGGCATTGGCCCGACCGGTAGCAAAACGGGCCATCAGACGCTGCAAATCTCCTGCGCGTTTGAGGGTATGCGCAAGCAGAGTCCGTCGTTCCGAATCTTCAACCAGCGCCTGAACAGCGTCGAGTCTTTGGGTGATCATCCCGGGATCCAATAGCGGAAAGGTCACCCAGTTTACCAGCATTCGCCCCCCCATAGGGGTCTGGGTCTGGTCCAGCACCGACAGCAGTGTGCCAGCGGAGGCGGTACCGGTCATGGATTGAACCAGTTCTAGATTTCGACGGGTGGTACTGTCGATCATCATATAGCGATGGTTGGCCATGCGGGACAATGTATGGATATGCGGCAGCTGGGCTTTTTGATTCTCTTTGAGATACGCCATGATCGCACCCGCAGCCCCAATGGACTCGGTCTCATCCTCGACACCAAACCCCTTTAGGCTGAGGGTATTAAAATGTTCCCTGAGTACATCATAGGCATAATCGGGTTGAAACGTCCAGTCTTCACGGGGAGTGAGTGTGACCGTACGAAAGGGTTGCAGATCCGGCTCGAGCTGTTCGAGTTGAGTTTCACTGACCAAAATTTCTGCCGGATCGATAGCGGCCAGTCGTTCCAGCATCCCATCATGAGAAAAATGACCCAGCTGAAATTCACCCGTAGACACATCGACCTGTGCCAGACCGCTGCCGCTTCTGCCCATGTAAAGAGCCACCAGGTAATTATTGCGCTTGGTTTCCAACAAATCATCGGATACGGCCGTACCGGGTGTGACCACCTCCACCACATCACGTTTGACAATGGTTTTGGCTTGCTTGGGATCTTCGGTTTGTTCACAGATAGCGACACGGTATCCTGCTTTGATCATGCGGGAGAGATGAGTCTCCAGAGCGTGATGTGGAAATCCGGCCAACGGAACATCAGAGGCCTTGCCGTGGGCACGGGATGTCAGAGTGATGCCCAAAACCGAAGCTGCGATTTTGGCATCCTCGTAAAACATTTCATAAAAATCGCCCATCCGGAAAAACAGTATGGTGTCTTTATGCTGTTTCTTGATGGCCAGATACTGTTCCATCAGGGGCGTTGTGGTTGAAGAGGCCATATTGTCCTGCTGGGTTGGGATGGATACGCTTTTCGTAGCGGCTACACCCTACGAATTACTGAGATGAATGTTGGTCGGCACCCCATTTGAGTTTGGTGCGCAGGATCTCAAAAAAATCCCGTTTTTCAGTGGAAATCCAGCGTATTCCCTGTCGGGATCGGCGAATATCGATTCGGTCACGTTCGGAAAGATCCCCATGGTTGTGACCATCGATACTAAGCTGCGCGGGCTGTTGTCCGGCTCTGATGGTGATCGACAGCGTCTCGTGAGCCGATAATACGATAGGACGAACGCTGAGGGAATGAGGGCATATCGGTGTCACGATCATTGCTTCCATGGTGGGTTCCATCAAAGGGCCTCCGGCAGACAGAGAATAGGCAGTGGAGCCTGTAGGAGTGGATATGATAATACCATCGCTGCGGTAGGTATTCAGAAACCGATCACCCAGCATACAGGAAAGCGAAATCAGACGAGGAATAGCTCCTTTGTCAACCACCACGTCGTTCAGAGCATGAAAGTTAAACACCTCACCCCGTCGATGAATGTCCACATTCAGGATCATGCGTTCAAGAATTTGGTAGTGACCCGATTCCAGTTGATCGATGGTGCCCTCCATCTCCTCCACGATCACTTCGGTCAGGAAGCCCAATCCTCCAAGATTGACGCCCAGAATAGGGACGCCGTGAAGGCCGGCGCGCATGGCGGTGGACAGCATGGTGCCATCTCCACCGAAAGAGACCACGATACTGCAATCCTGACCCATTTCGGAGGTGGGCACCTGTGGCGTTCCGGCGTCCAGCTGTAAAAAATCGACCAACTCCGGCGCGACGACGTAATGCAACGAGCGGGCGTTCAGCAGCTCGAGAAAACGAGGCACCGAGGTTTTCAAACTTTGTTTATTAATATTTCCGGTGATACCGTATATCATGCTGTTTTCAATGTTCGTCCGGTGGATCCCAAAGCCAGTGAGCGATAGGTCTTGCGGTCCCGTACCACCTGATAGATACCGCGGGCACTCAGACCCAGTTCATCATGCAAAAGGGAAACATTACCCTGATCCACAAAGTGATCCGGTATACCCAGCTGTTTAAACTCTAGATTCAGCTTATCCTGTTCGGTGAGATATTCGAGAACCGCAGAACCGAATCCCCCTTTTAGCACCCCTTCCTCCAGTGTAATCATACATTCAAACCGATCGGCGAGATGATCCAGGAGGTCGGTGTCCAATGGTTTGATGTATCTTGCATTGACGACCTGCACAGCCACACCTGATTCTCTTTCGAGAGTCTCGGCCGCTTCTAGTGCCCTGTGTACCAGCGGCCCCACGGCCAGCAATACAATATGATCCCCCTTACGGACCACTTCGGCTCGGCCCATTGGCAATTCTCGCCATTCTGAACTCAGATCAACACCCTCTCCCTGTCCACGCGGATAACGAATGGCCACCGGTCCAGTCCCATATTGTTCTGCCGTATAGAGGCAGTGACGCAGTTCTTCTTCATCCCGGGGAGCCATGACCACCAAATCGGGAATGCTTCGCAGGAAAGCGATATCAAACACACCGTGGTGTGTGGGACCATCATCGCCAACCAGTCCGGCTCTGTCAATGGCAAAGATCACCGGAAGCTTTTGCAGAGCGACATCATGAATCACATGATCGTAGGCACGTTGTAGGAAGCTGGAATAGATAGCCGCCACCGGGCGGTATCCTTGTGAGGCCAGACCCGCGGCAAAGGTGACCGCGTGGCCTTCGGCAATGCCGACATCAAAAAAGCGATCCGGAAAAATCTCGGAAAATCGAGTGAGACCGGTGCCGATGGACATGGCTGCGGTGATCGCCACCAGTTTGTCATTGTTCTGAGCCCGGCTGACCAGACTGTCGCCAAATACCCGGGTGTAGCTGGGAGCGCTGGAGGTTATAATCACCTGGCCGGTTTTGCGATCAAAACGTCCCAATCCATGAAAAATGGAGGCATTTTTTTCTGCGGGTTTAAAGCCACGTCCTTTTTGGGTTTGCACGTGTACCAGAATGGGGCCGTTGAGGCGTTTAATCTCTTGAAAAAACCGCACCAATGAAGACAGGTTGTGCCCATCCACCGGACCGAAATAACGAAATCCCAGCCGTTCGAACAGCAAGCCGGGCATAATCACATTTTTAATACTCTCCTCCAGTCGCCGGGTAGCCCAGCGAATCCGGTCTCCCATGCGGTCCAGACGCCCCGTGAGCGCCCAGATCTCGTTTTTAAAGCGATTGTAGAGAGGGTTACTGATGAGATTGGTCAGATAGCGCGAGAGCGCGCCCACATTGGGGGAGATGGACATGCTGTTGTCGTTAAGAATGACGATGAAATTTTTACCTGAAGCACCGGCGTTATTCAATCCCTCAAACGCGAGTCCACCTGTTAATGCTCCATCACCGACCACGGCAATCACGTGATTGTTGTCGCCTTTAAGATCGCGTGCGCAGGCCATACCGAGAGCGGCTGAAATGGCCGTACTGGCATGTCCCACGCCAAACGCATCATATTCGCTCTCTGAAGGCTTGGGAAAACCGCTGATACCCTTGTGCTGACGCACGGTCGTAAAGGCCTCACGCCGACCGGTCAAAATCTTGTGAGCATAGGCCTGGTGACCTACATCCCAGACAATCTTGTCCCGGGGTGAGTCAAAAATATGATAAAGTGCCAGAGTGAGCTCCACAACACCCAGCGACGGCGCCAGATGACCGCCGGTATGACTGACGGTTTCCAGTATGTATTCTCGAAGCTCGCGAGCCAGTTGAGCCATTTGCGGAATGGTCAATGACTGAACATCACGAGGAGAGTCTACTGTTGAAAGTATGGAATGCACGTGATCTCCCATTGATTGGTCCCCCGGGGGGCTTAGGTTCAACACGTTGTTAGCGACGGATCGGGACCGGAACGGTTCCCGTCAATCCTGCTGCTCTGAGGGTAAAGTAATATCTCTGGAGCGATAAAACAACCCAAATATTACCTGCCCGGAGCCGGTGCTCATGACATAAAATGACAGTTTGTTTGAAATCAGCCGTTAGGCAGAGATTGATCACTTGAACCGTGCGGTAACGATATGATTATAATACTATTATATTTTCAGTGTGTTGCAGCACATCCGACTACTCGACAGCATCCACATCGAGATCGGATTCTTCAAATCCTTTGGACGTTTGTGTCAGTGTACGGATGGTTTGTTCTGCCCTATCGAGGCGTTTTTCGCAGGCCTGGATCAGTTTCTGACCTTCCTGAAACAGACGTATGGATTCATCCAGCGACAGCTCACCGGATTCCAATTCCTCGGCCAGGCTTTCCAAGCGTTTCAGATCGGCTTCGAATGTTGGTGTTGCCATGATCTCCTCTATTCTTCATTGTACGGGTTGCCGGTCCGAAAAGGATAATCCCAGCGTCGATCCGGATCAATATGATCGATACGGGCACCTGCCGCCCCGCGATAAAACTGGATTATCACATTCTGGTCCATGTTCAGTATATCAACAGTGGACAGGGGGTTCCTCTGCTCGTCGAGACAGATACAATATCCTCGTTTAAGCACGGACCCGGGATTCAGAGCCGTGAGCTGTTGATGTGCGGTTTGTACCCGTTGACGGTTCCGTTCCAGATGTACGGTCAATGATCGATTCATCCGGACAGAAAGATCATCCAGGCGCTGTCGATCCTGCCGAATCCGGTCCAGCGGACGACGGAAGCTATAGCGGTTGCGCAGGCTGTTCAGTCGTTCGGAGGCCATATGCAGACGTGTGGTCAATTGTCGGTTCAGACGTTGACGGATTGAGGCCAGGTGTTGCTGAAGGTCCTCCCGGTTGGGTACGGCCAGTTCAGCTGCTGCGGACGGCGTGGGCGCCCGCAGATCGGCTACAAAATCCGAAATAGTAAAATCGATCTCATGTCCCACCGCAGAGATCACCGGTATTCTAGAATCATAGAGTGCTCGGGCCACACGTTCTTCGTTAAAGGGCCAGAGATCTTCCAAGGAACCACCCCCCCGTCCGACGATCAGAACATCGGCTTGTCCCCAGTCATTCATTTCCTGTATGGCCTGCTCAATATCGGCAGCAGCGTCATCACCCTGCACCAGGGTGGGTCGGATCACCAGACGAACGCCCGGGAAGCGTCGGTTAATCACGTGAACGATATCCCGAATGGCCGCACCGCTAGCCGATGTGATGACACCGATGATGTCCGGGAACTCGGGAATGGTTCGTTTGTGCGCCGGATCGAACAAACCTTCCTCTTTAAGACGTGTCTTTAACTGTTCAAATGCCATCTGCAACTCGCCAATACCGGCCGGCATCATACGAACACAGTCGATCTGATACTGCCCGCGGCGCTCATATACCCGGATTGATCCCAGCACCACCACCTTCATACCCTCCTGAGGCGAAAAGCGTAAAAAGGCATTGCGGCCTTTCCACATCACTCCACTCAGCTGCGTATTGGCATCCTTGAGTGTGAAATACATATGACCGGATCGATGATGAATAAAGTTAGAGAGTTCACCCTGAACCCAGAGTGGAGGAAAAGCACTTTCCAGCGTGGTCTTGATATCGCGGGTAATTTCAGATACCGAGTAAACGTGCTGGTACTCGTCAGATTGACTAAACAGATCCATATGATCCCGATAGATTGATACGCACTAGGTTGTTCGCAATGATTTGGAATACCGCCCCCCGGCCCGGACTCTATTGATCAGACAGAAACGGTAAAAGATGATGCAGAACACTTTTGCAGCCTTGTGTCATTGAACTCAAAAGGGCCAAGAAGAATTCTCAGCCCTGTTGAAACCGGATCGCAGTCTTGAGTTTGAACCACTGCAGATCTGTCGATTGCGTGCATTGACGGGACCGTGCCCGCCGGTTCGCGGGAGCCGGAAACACGTTCCAATTGTCATCTCGTCAGTTTACTTTTTCTTTTTATGACGATTCTTGCGCAATCGTTTTTTCCGTTTGTGTGTTGCTATCTTGTGTCTCTTTCGTTTTTTTCCACTGGGCAAGGGAACCACCTCCTATAACATTGTCACGGTAAGGAATTCTATTTTTTTCACGATATCTATATGCAAAGACAGGGAGGCGTCACAGTGGACATCTCTCCTTCTCAATCCTGTTCTTCGTCCTCTTGATCGTTCAAATACTCTTTGAGATCCTTGGACGGTCTAAAAGAGGCCGTCAAATGTGTGGGGACCCACACCGGTTCATTGGTTCTCGGATTGCGGGCCTGACGTCCCTGGCGCACCACCGGTTTAAAATTTCCAAATCCCCTCAGGTCCACCCGATCTCCCGTCTTGAGCGCATATCCAACAGTTGCCAGAAAACCATCGATCACCGCCTGGGTTTCGACTTTGGTCAGGCCGGTCCCCTGAGAGACAATATCGACAATCTCGGCTTTGGTCATACCCTCTCTCCTTTCCGTTCTTTCTGTCAACGATCTGTTGTCCACCGCTTGTTTAACGGGGCCTCAGAACCAGGGTTCCAAACCAACGGCTCATAAAAAAAGGAACGGTATCGTTCCACCCTGTTCGCAGTCCTCCCCCGGAAAGGGTTTTTAAAGGTAAAATAATTAAAATAAAAAAGCAAGACAAAAATAGCATAAACAGGAAGGCAACAGGCAGGTCGGATTGCACTCAGAAACATGAACGTCAGGTAATGGCGCAATCCACAGGGTTGGGAGTCGGGATAACTATAGAGTGACCGGTAGACTCAGGAGCTGTGTATAGATAGCGTCGATTTTTTCCGCTACCGCTTCGATGCGATATTTTGACAGTGCGTCTTCACGGTTCTGGGCTGACATTTTTTCCAGCAATAGGGGTTGAGTCAACAGTTTTTGAATCATGCGGGCGAATCCCTCTTTGTCGCCCGGATCGACGAGATAGCCATTGACATCGCTGTGCACCACTTCCGGTATGCCTCCCACTGTGGTGGACACCACCGGCAAACCTGCAGCAAACGCCTCCAGGATGGCCAAGGGCATTCCCTCTGCATAGGATGGCAAGACAAAACACCAGCTTTTAACCAGCAATCTGACCTTGGTCTCCCCTTCTACCGGACCATGAAAATGAAAGAGGTCCGGGACACCGGCCTGTTTCGCTTGTTGTCGAGCCAGGTCGATCTTTCCGGGTCCCAGAATGTGGTAATCACAATCGAGACCCTGGTGCCGAAGCATAGATGCCACATCGATTAAATCAAAAATTCCCTTCCGCGATCCCACCACACCCAGGAAAACCAGCGACGGTCTGGAACTGAGTTGCCTGCGAAAACTCAGAAATGGATTCATATCAATACCGTTTTCAATGACGGCGATGCGTTCAGCAGGCATAAGCCGGGCAAAAAAGGCTTTCATCGATTGTGACAGTGCAATCACCCGATCGGTTTTGTTCAGATAACGCATGACCAGTCTGCGCAAGACAGGCGAGCTGTCTGTGTAAAACTGGCTGAATCGCGAACCATGTACGTGCAATATCACCTTTCTCTTGAACAGATGTGCCAGCCAGATATAAAGACATTTTTCCCAGAAAGAGGTATAAGAGGCGGTGTGCAGGTGAAGCACATCGTAGGAGCGCATAAAAGTCAACCGGAGAAACCGAATAAAAAATTTGGCAGAATAGGCATAACTGGCCAAAAGGACACGTGGATGACGCTTGAAACACAGCGAGTATCCGGACAATGTCGCGTATCGCGCCTGATTGTTTTTCACCCTGGGCTTGCTGATATCCAGCAACTGAATATCATAGTTTTGTGTCAGTTGTGTTCTGAGTAGATACCCGATAAAGGATTCGATTCCACCGATCTGAGGTGGCAACGGACCGACCACAAGAACACGCCGCGAAGGTGTCACATTCCGGTGGCGTCTGTCTTTCTTTTTATGGATGAGGGTCATAGTACAAAGGCTGCTAGCAGTAGTTTAATTGACTGTATTGGCTGTATTTATAATACATTTACAAAGATCAAGTTACCCCCTGGCCGACCAGATATTGTCAAAGTTTCAAATATCGAGCCAAACTGGATCAAACTACACATTAATTGTGTTTCCATTCGGGTAAAGGCAATCCGAGCAACCGGGATAAGTCGCCCAGAGCCGTGAAATCCGGAATCAGGCAGGACGCCCCGGCGCGAATCAGACGGCTGCGTTTATCCATATCCCAGTCATAGCGTCGAATCTCATCACTGGCAATTCCCACAGGCACGCCTCCGCGGCGTATGGTTTCCCGCATCTCCACCGGACCGTCGCCGAACGTGATAAACCGACCCTGGACATCATCCAGTATACGGTCCATCACCAATTGTTTTGCTTCACGGTCGATGCGGCCCACCGCGCCAAAGATCCGCCCTTCGAACAGATGAGCATACCCGAGAGCCTCGGCCTCGGTTCGAACATCCTGTTCATCTGTTCCACTGGCCAGATAGAGTCGAATGCCAAGATTGTAAAGATGGTGCAACACGCGACTCGCACCCTTTATGGTCAGATCCGATACCTCCAAGCTACCCTGCTGCAACCGTTGCATGCGCTGTGAGACCCGTTTCATCAGATCCCTGTTATAGATCTCTTTATATCCGGCAGCGTCCAGTATGGATTCCTCCGGCACATAACCAAACTCACGTACCATATTCACCAGTCCCTGCATTTGTGCCAGTGTCTGGATGCCGGTTGTCTGATCGATATATCGGCTCACGCGGTTGTTGACATTATAATATTGCGCTTCATCCACATCGTCATACTGTTCGCCCAGTATGGCCCGGATCATCATCGGTTTCATCACCTCTTCCCATCCTTGCCGCAAGGTGGAAAGGGTACCATCATGATCGAAGACAGCGCACTCTAGCTCGAGGTCCGGGGGTAGTGTTCGGACAATCTCGATTTGAGAGTGGTCCCAGAATCGTGCGGATCGGGGGTCATCGGCTTTTTCCGGTTCATAGATATAGCGTGGCGCCTCACCGGCCTGCAGGATCTCAGCGGGAGTGGCCGTTCCGGTAACACCGATGCGGGTGATGGTGATGGATGCGGCCAGATTGCCCACCTGGGCAGCGTCCTCCAGTTGGGCGCCCACGGCAACCATTGCAGCCGTTCCGGCCAGAAAGCTGTCCCCGGCCCCAACGGTATCCACGCTGCCGATCACCTGGATCCCGGGGATGTCGGTAATCTCCCCGTCGTGACAGACCAGACAACCTCGTCCCCCACGGGTCACCATCAGCGGTTGTCCGGTATGATTGACAATCTGTCGCGCTGCATTGAGCACCTCATCCCGTGTCACACGCTCGTCAGCAGTACGCTCGATCCCGACCCGATGCAGAGCTTCGTGATCGTTAATTTTGAGCCAGGCGTTGTCATAACGACCCTGAATATGGCGACCGTCATAGATAAAGATGGTTTCGGGATGGCGCGAGATGAGCTCCACCAAACCGGATTGCAGCGTTTCCGTATGGATCCCAGACTTGACCTGCTGATTGATAATCACCAAATCCACGTTGGGGATCAATTCTTCTAAAGTGGACAACAGCCGCCTGGCCATGTCATCGGACAGACGATTAAAGTTGCCCATATCCAGACGAGAGAGTTCGTCATCACCCACAAAGGGTTTGATATAGGTCAGGGTCTGCCAATGGTCAGCACTCTCTTGA
>CAYPUH010000124.1:0-12261 GCA_964413725.1 uncultured Cytophagia bacterium | reverse complement strand
GGATGTGGTGTTGACCTCCCGCAGCAAGCGATTGGATTTTGTCACCTGTGTGAATTGGCAGGAACATCATCGCATGCTGCGAACCTCGTTTCCGGTCACCGTGCGCGCCCGGGAGGCGTCATTTGAAATCCAATACGGTACCATAAAACGCCCCACGCACCGCAATACAAGCTGGGATATGGCGCGCTTTGAGGTGGTGGGACACCGGTTTGCAGATTTATCCGAGGCGGATTATGGTGTGGCGGTTCTCAATGACTGCAAGTACGGGTACAAGGTTCTGGGATCTGTGATCGATCTCAATTTGCTGCGGGCGCCGACCTACCCGGATCCGGATGCCGACCGTGGTGAACACGAATTTACCTACAGTCTGTTGCCTCATGCAGGAGCGTTGGAGCAATCCACTGTATATTCTGAAGCTGCTCGTCTCAATCAGAATTTTGTCTGTTTTCAGGGTCGACTGAAGCAAAACACGTCCTTTCCGTGTCGTCCCGACAGTGAGAATGTGGTGCTGGAGGTTATGAAACGAGCGGAAGAGGGCTCTGACTGGATTGTACGGCTTTATGAGCCGCGGGGCCATCGTGCAGACGTTCGCTTGAATCTGCTGCACGACGATATGCGGGTTTGGGAAACCAATCTGATCGAAGAAAATAACGCCGAACTCGAGGTGTCGGATTCGGCTGTATTGCTATCCTTTACACCGTTTGAAATCCGTACGTTCCGGATCAAACGGGGCTAACGATCCCGTTTATCTGGACCATAAAGTGGATCGTATCCCTGGTCGCTCTGCAGGCGTGTCAGCCGAGTGGTCGGGTACATTGACTCTTATTCTGGAGATGTTATGAAAAGATGGATTGTTGTTGGACTGTTATTTTCCCTGATCGCGGGGTCGCTGAGTTGTGCATCGATGAACAACCGACAAAAAGGTGCCGCAGCGGGTGGTGCTGCCGGTGCCGTGATCGGCGGAGCCATAGGTAAAGCTGCCGGCAATACAGCTGTGGGAGCTATCCTGGGAGCGGCGATTGGTGGCGCAGCCGGTATCTATATCGGCAATTATATGGACAAGCAGGCTGAAGAGATGGAGCGGGATCTCGAAGGTGCCGAAATTGAACGCATCGGTGAGGGAATTAAAGTAACCTTTGATTCCGGTATCCTGTTCGATATTGATAAAGCCTCTCTGAGAGACGCCAGCAAAAGAAATTTACAGGATTTGGCCGAGATTGTGAAGAAATATGAGAATACCAATATTCTGATCGAAGGGCATACTGATAACACCGGCACGGATGAACATAATCTGGAGCTGTCGCGTCAACGGGCACAATCGGTTGCAAATTATCTGGCGACTCTGGAGGTCGATCCCACCCGGTTTACCATTATGGGCTATGGAGAGTCGCAACCCGTGGCTCCCAACGAGACCGCAGAGGGTCGACAACAGAACCGGCGTGTCGATCTGGCGGTGATGGCGAATAAAGACTTGAAACAGCGGGCGCTGGATCACACAAGTGATCAGGGCTGAAATTCGTATCTGACTCCCAACATCATTGTTCCGTTTTGGGATGAGACGTGTGGACGGATAGAGAGCTTTCTGGACTCGTGGGCGGCGATGACACCCCTGGCAATCGCCGTCCCGTACAACGCCCCGAACAGAATGTCTGATGGCCAGTGTGCTCTGATATCTGCGCGCTGAAGTGCGACGGTACTGGCCAGCCCATAGGCCGAGAGGGTAAACGCCCAGTGATCCACATGATGACTGAGAATCGTTGCCAACTGGAAAATGTTCGACGTGTGTCCGGAAGGAAATGAGCGATCGTCATTGAACTTGAAGTAATATGGACCCCGGTCATTCCAGGGTCGGGATCTTCCCACCAGAGGATTCAGGATACCCACCCGTGTGTTTCCTTCAAACAGCATGGATTCAAGTAGCTGCAGACCGATTTCCTGCAAGCGATCGATGCCCAACAGATAACCGGCCAGATACGCTGCCCCATAGTAGGGATGTGTATTTCGTGTCAGCCCTGCCGGTTCCAACCAGTGTCCGAGATCGAGAATCTCTTTATAAATGCCTTTGCCATTATTTCTCATGTGCCAGTCGAGCAGCTCCTGATCATAAATGGCCACTGTGATCAGTCCTGCGGTGATCCCCCCCAACCACACGGCCTCCTCTTTTTCGATGCGTGTCGGTGCCTTGATGAGGTACCACATATCTTCCACGACAAATAGTGATGTCTCCAGGATCTGATTGGTTGCCTCATTGTAGGATTGAATCACCGGGTTGGACGCGGCTTCTGACTCGGAGGTGTCGGCGACCGCAATGGAATCGGATTCGCACGTTGCGTCTGCTTTTGCAGCAGAACCGGTGAGAATCCAGATGAAAAGAGATGTGAAAAAAAGGATCCACACCCGTAAAGACAGGTTCGCCGTTGTCGTTTGATCGAAAATCGCCACCAGAACTCTCCGTAACGTTTCGGTTAACGGTTGATGAACATGACTTTTGGTCGCGTCTCTGTCACCTGTATTGCGGTGACAGCCCCGAATTCCAGATAGATTCGAAAGGCATTCTGCAAGGGCATTCCGAGCAGATAGGTGAGCAACGAACGAATAACACCACCGTGAGACACCACCAGGATTTTGTCTGATGGAGTGTTCACCAACTCGGTCCAAAAGTCCACGATTCGCTCGCGCACCTGCCGGAACGATTCGCCGCCGGGAGGGGTATTGTTTTCGATATCCTGTAGCCACTGTTCACGTGCTGTGGGTCCCAGGTCGTCCCATCTTTTCAACTCCCAATCTCCAAAATGGGCTTCGATCAGTCGCTCGTCCTGTTGGATTTCAACATCACCATTCAATCGGTTTGCCAGTTTCATACAGCGTTTCAACGGACTCGAATAGACCGGAATGCCGGGTTCCACCGGCAAGATCGATCGTATTCGTTCCACTTCATTATCAAAGGACTGAGTGACATCCAGATCGGTGCGACCATAAACCGTTCCCATGGGGATATCCGGTGTGGTATGTCGGATCAGATAGACTTCCATTCTGTACTCCTGGTTGTGGTCTTGTTTGTCCTGGCGTCCAAGGTACAAATATAGTGTCCCGAATCCAAAAAAAAAAGGGGCGGGTTTAATGAACACCCCGCCCCTGTTGTCCCAATAGCTTAACGATCCACGCGTGCGCTTCCACCACCCATTATTTTTTCCACTTCCTGAACGGTGGCCATAGTGGTATCACCTGGAGTGGTCATGGCCAGGGCACCATGTGCTGCACCATAATTGACCGCTTTTTCCGGATCTCCCGTGGTCAAAAAGCCATAGATAAGACCTGAAGCAAAGCTGTCCCCGCCACCGACACGATCCAGGATTTCAAGGTTATCGCGTTGAATCGCCTGGTAGAATGCTCCATCTGCCCAGCAGATCGCTCCCCAGTCATTGACCGTGGCGGTTTTAACACCTCGAAGGGTGGTGGCTGTTACCTTAAAGTTGGGATAGACGCTCACAGCCTGTTCGATCATCCGTTTAAAACCAGAGATGTCGAGTTTGGAGAGATTTTCGTCCACTCCCTCCACCTCGAATCCGAGACAGGCGGTAAAGTCTTCCTCATTGCCGATCATCACGTCTACATAGGGAGCGAGGTTTTTATTGACCTCCTGGGCTTTCTCCGGTCCTCCAATGGATTTCCATAATGACGGGCGATAGTTGAGATCGTATGAAACGATGGTGCCATGTTTTTTGGCGGCTTTCATGGCTTCTTCGAGAACATCTGGAGTGGTTTTCGAGAGAGCTGCAAAAATTCCGCCCGTATGGAACCAGCGAACGCCAACGCTGCCAAAGATAAATTCCCAATCAATATCTCCGGCTTTGAGCTGCGAAGCTGCGGTGTACCCCCGGTCAGAAATTCCTTTGGCTCCTCTGATTCCATAACCGCGTTCGGTAAAGTTTAGTCCATTGCGAACTTTTCGCCCGACGCCGTCATAGGGGATCCAGCGGATAAATCGGGTATCGACGCCCCCTTGCAGGATAAAATCTTCAACGAGTCTACCCACAGCATTGTCAGCAAATGCCGTTACGACAGCGGCTCGCATACCAAAACACCGTCGCAGTCCGCGAGCCACATTATATTCCCCTCCGCCTTCCCAGGCACGAAACGAACGAGAGGTATGTATGCGTCCCTCTCCGGGATCCAGGCGAAGCATAATTTCACCCAGTGACAGGATATCATATGTACATTCTTGAGCCGGTTTGAGTTGTAGAGACGTCATGGTTCCTGCTCCTTTCTCGATGATAGAGTCTTTATCTGTATATTTAAATAAATTTTTGTTGCACACAGCACCAGAATCGTTTGGATACCAATGATGTGGGTCATCCGGTTCGGGTATGCGCTGCGATGTGGTGATGATTACAGGCGGATCGGCTGAAGATGCATTACGTCCTGGTCTCCTGTATAGAGATATTACTCCATCCACTGTGATGATGTCCGTGATGGTTGATTCCATTGCAGAGGGATGGATATCGCCTGATCCAACTTTTTGAGGTGGTCAACGTGTTTTGTAATTGAGGTCCCATTGTCAAACGGGCCACTGCTGATGGTAAATATAATAATTTTTTCGGTAATGGCAACCCCTGCCGGTGCGGTCTATTTCAGCTCCGTACCGAAAACACCGGCCACGAACCACTTTTGAAAAAAGAGAAACAGCAAAACAGGAGGCAACAGCACGAGGATACCCGCGGCGGTGAGTCCTCCCCAATAGACTCCCCAGGCGCCCAGAAAGGAGAGCACACCTTGAGGGAGAACTCTTAATGACTGCGAGCTGGTGAGCGCAAAGGCGTACAGATAGTTGTTCCAGGTATTGATAAACACAAAGACAGCGACGGCCACCAGTCCGGGTCCCAGAGTGGGAAGGACAATTCTTAACAGGACACCAGCCCGGCTGCAGCCATCGATACGAGCGGATTCTTCGATCTCAGCGGGTTGTCCGGCGATAAAATTTCTCAACATCCAGACAGCCAGAGGCAGATTGAACGCCACATTGGCGATGATGACTGCAGCATGGGTATTGTAGAGACCGAGATCCTGAAAATACCGAATCAGGGGGACCAGAATGGCCACAGGTGGCAACAGAGGCAGAACGAGAAGCAGCATTCCAAGACGCCGACCGCGAAACTGTAACCGGGCAAGTGCGTAACCACCCAGCAGGGCTGCGAATAGGGTTACCAGAATGGTGACACCGGAGACCAGCAAGCTGTTTTGCAGATAGAGGAAAAATTCGGGGCGTGATATCAGCGTTTTATAGTGTAAAAGAGTCCAGTGAGAGGGTATAAAACCATAGTCGAGAGAATCTGCAAACGACGTTCGCAATCCCCAGAAAAACGGAAAAAAGAGAAAGACAAACATCAGGGCGTAAAACACTGCCAGGGCAAATTGTTTCAGGCGTCTGGTCATCGTCAGGCCTCCGGGCGTATGGTTTTACGATACAGGATTAAAAAGAGACTGCCAACCAGCAATAACATCACTCCCATGGTGGCACCGCTGTTGAGGTCGAAGTTGATAAACGATTCTTTGAACAATCGGACCGCGACCACTTCGGTATGGTATCCGGGTCCGCCTTCGGTCATGGCATAGACTGACTCTGCATCTTGAAGCGTCCATGCGGTCAGCGTCAAGAGTACCACCAACAAGTGGGATCGGGTAAGAGGCAAGGTAAGACGAAAAAACTGGGTCCAGCTGGTGGCTCCGTCCACGCGTGCGGCTTCATAAAGTGATTTGGGAATCGTTGATATGCCGGCAGCCAGAAAAAGGGTCATAAACGGCAGAGACCGCCATACGCTATGCACAATTACGATGGTCATGGCACCGGCGGGATGAGACAGTATGGCTTGTTCAGATCCGGTCAGTTTTTGTAACAGAATGCTGATTGGTCCGAGATTGGGATCGACCAAGGACCGGAACAAGAGGGCGCTGACAACGGGTGCCACCACCCAGGGCAACAGAAAGATGCGTCTGAATGTGGAACTGAAGCGCAATTTGCTGGTGATGACCATCGCCAGAAGGTAGGCCAGGGGAAGGGAAATCCCTATATTCCCAGCCACGTAAAGCAGGGAAAGTCTAAGGTTGTTGAGAAAGCGTGCTTCTGTCAGGAGATGGATGAAATTGTTCAGTCCGACAAATGAGGTTTCTCCTGCCAGGCTGGTACGGAACAGACTGAGAATCAGGCCGGTAAACATGGGTGAGATGAGGAACACCGCCAGCAGAATGACGGTAGGTGTTATAAAGAGAAACGCTTCGCGTTCCTGTCGATTGATTGACAGTGGTTTCTGGCGGTTATTGACCTGCATATCGCTCATTGTATGTCCTTTGAAAGGAAGCCAGGGTTGATGGTATGGACTGTTCGTTGATAATGATTTCCTGGAGAGCAGCTGCTATGGTATTTGCCAGTTCTTCATAATGGGCTGTGGGAGGCATGGAACGTCCGGTTTTGACGGCTTGATACCAGATTTGATAGAACTCGGTTTGATACTCGGGTTTTTGCCAGGTGGATTGTGTGGCAGGGAGTCCGGCATCGGGAAATGTGGCCAGTGCTTTGGGTTCGAGGCAGGTTTCCAGCAGTTCCACAGCCAGTCCAGGACGAGGGCTGGAGGCGTGGACCGACATCATCCAAGCATTGGTAAACTGGGAGTGGTCGTTTGTCGGGGTCAAAAAGAAGCCGACGGTATTCATCTCAGCGTCAAGGGAGGGAGGAAAGCATCCCTGAATCCATCCCTTTGCTTCCAAAGGTTGTATCCAGTAGCTGCCGAATCCCCAGCCGATGGCGATGCGATTTTCCATGAGGCTTTTAAAGATCACATCATCGTATTTCCCACTGACGGCCCATTTGGGGGTCACGCGATGTTTCAGGATCAGATCCCGTAAAAAGCGTGTCGCTTTGATACCCGCCCGGGAGGCAAAGGAGGCGCGGTGGGTTTTTGGATTCCAGATCTGACCACCATAATGCCAGATCAGGGGAGCGAAGGTAATCTCGGTGGTGGCCCTGCTGGGACCCAGATAGATTCCGAGTCCCCAGATATCGATTCTGCCGTCCCCGTCGATATCCCGGGTGAGTCGTTTGGCGGTTTGGACCAGCTCGTCGAGTGTTGTCGGGGGAGTATCAGGATCGAGACCAACCTCTTTAAAAAAATCTTTCCGGTAGCAACACAGGCGGGTGTGTGCTCCCATGGGTATGGCGAGGCGTTTTCCTCGTTGGCGCCCGGCATCCCAGACAGGATTCCATGCGAGTTCGGCTACCAGTTCGTCGTAATGCTCCAGGTAGGGTTTGAGGTCGATGAGATCGCCTACCACAGCATGTTTGGCCAACAGTTGGGGGGAGGTGAGCAACAGATCATGTGGAATACCTGCGCGATAGTCAGCCATGGACTTTGTATCGATCTGGTCCCACATAACCTGTTGTAGTTCCACAGGAACCTGCGGGTGGGATTCATGAAACACCCGAACCCGTTCCTCAACCCAGCGGACATTGAGTTCACCCTGTGGTCCTGCCAGTGAATCGAAAATATGTGTAAAGCGAATGCCTTTATGTTCTGGCTGATGACAGCCTGAGGGGGTAACCAGCATCATTGAAATTCCAACAATGCCGGTCCACCGCATCATGACCTTAAAAACAGGTCTATGCCATCGTGTCTTTAATTTTTTGAACCCGCTCAACAGCTCCTTGCGTACGACGGATAATTTCATCAAAGTTTCCTTCGGCGATGAGATTCGACTTGACCATCCAACTGCCACCACAGGCAAAGACCTTTGGAAACTGCAGGTAATCTGCGAGATTGTCCTGATTGATTCCTCCGGTTGGGATAAATCGCATGTGCGTATAGGGGGCACTGATCGCTTTGAGAGTTTTCAATCCACCGAATGCTTCTGCCGGAAAAAATTTGACCACCTCGAGTCCCATGCGCATGGCTTTTTCGATGTCGGTAGGTGTCGCTGTACCCGGTGTAACGGGAATGGCATTTTGCACACAGTACTCCACGACCTCTGGATTCAATCCAGGCGACACGATAAAGCGTGCGCCAGCATCCACCGCTTGCTTGACCTGATCCACCGAAAGGACTGTTCCGGCACCCACGAGCATTTTAGCCGACGTTGCCATGGTCCGGATGCTTTGTTCAGCGGCATCCGTGCGAAATGTGATTTCGGCACACGGCAATCCTCCTTCGATCAGGGCATCTGCGAGAGCAGCGGCGTCTCCTGCATCTTGAATCGCCACCACCGGGACCTGTAGTAACTCTTGTATCTGTTCTAATACCGTATCCATCGTTTCCTTTCTCCTCTTCCGCGTGTCGCCGTCAATTGATCTCCACAAGTTCCAATTCAAAAATCAAAGTCTGACCCGCCAAAGGATGATTGGCATCCAGGTAGACCGTGTCTCCCTCTATTTTTTTGATCACGGCCGCCGTTTTTTGACCGTCCTGTGACTGGAGTTGCAATACAACACCGGGCTTGGCATCCACATCCTTCGGGATTTGATCCGCATTAAAGGGGATAATCAGATCATCCCGATAATCTCCATATCCTTCTTCCGGCGTGACAGTTACGGTCTTTGAGTCACCGGTTTCCATGTCGGTAACAGCTTGTTCCACACCAGGAATCACCTGTTGTTTGCCAATGGCAAATTCCAGAGGTTCCCGTTCCTTTGAGGAATCGAATACAGTGCCGTCCTGCAATTTACCGGTATAATGAATTTTAACTGTGTTTCCTGTTTTTGGTGTGGCCACAAGGTCTCCTTCCCGAATCCGGTTTTGGAATTCATGGTTGATGTATTAAGTGCAGGCAGGACCTGCATTGAGGTTCAACAAACATTTTACCTGTAGGTTCAGGGCCGAAAGAATCTATGACATAAAAATCGATTGAATGCTCGGAATACAGCGGGGTCTGTACCGGATGGTACTGTCGGTCTCGATACAATCGGTGTCAGGCAAAGTTGGCCTGTTGAAGTTGTGCTTATTTTTAATTATACAAAAATTTATGCAATGATGAAACCAAAAAATGGGTTGTCGTGGTCCGGGACCGACATATAAATATACGCGATCACTGGATAGACAGGGTGTGGGGATCCGAAAAACAACCGATTCAGACCGATTTTGATGAAAACGAATGGCCACATTGTTTGCAATATCGGGCATCTGAATCGTGTCCTGTGCGGCCGCATCGAGGACATTTCAAAAGGGATTGTTTCGAGGAGGGTATCCGGGCCAGTTCCACACTCACAATGCCGGTGGGGACTGCAAGAATACTGTATCCAAGGATCATGATGATGGCGGAAATGGTTTGTCCCAGATTGGTATTGGGTGAGATATCCCCGTATCCCACAGTCGTCAGAGTCACAATCGCCCAGTAGATACCTTTGGGGATGCTGGTAAAACCATTCTCCGGTCCCTCGACAACATACATGATAGATCCAAATACGACCACCAGTGACAAGACCGCGAACAAAAAGACGGTGATCTTTCGTCTGCTGGCATTTAACGCCCATAGAAGATAATGGGCTTCCTTGACATATTTTAACAGTTTGAGGATTCGGAAGATGCGAAGAACGCGAAGAATACGAATGACGGAAAAATAGTGAGACCCGGGGAAAAAAAGACTCAAATAGGTGGGCAGAATGGCAAAGAGGTCCACCATGCCATAAAAACTAAATGCATACCGGTGTCTTTTTCCTGCTGTGATCAGCCGGAGACAATATTCGACGGTAAACAGAGCGGTAAATAGCCATTCCAATAGATAGAGCAGTTGGCCATATTGTTGACGGATCGGAGCCACGCTATCCAATATTACGACCACCACGCTGGAAACGATGCTAACGATCAGTACAATATCAAACCATCTTGCCAAACGGGTGTCCGTTTCGAAAATCACATCATGGACAAACTGCCGCCACGACGAGCCAGTCTTTGGGGACTCGGAGGTCATACGTTATTGGCCTGTTGATCCCGGATGATGTCGCTGTGCCAGGGCACGCGGTGCACGAGGGATCAAACAAAGGCCTTTACAATCTCGTTTTGTATGTTCTGTAACTCAGAGTACGCTTTATTGATCTCAGAGATTTTCTGTTCCAGCTTTTTCATCAACTGTTGTTTTTCCAGACCATTGCGGATGATGATCAAAAGATCGTCATTATCCCATGGTTTTTCGATATACTGAAACAATCCCACCTCATTGATTGCTTTGATAGCGTTTTCTTTATCCGCGTAACCGGTCAGAATAATTCGGGGAACTTCCGGCCGCAGATCCTTGACTTTGGCCAGAAATGTGATGCCATCCATCTCGGGCATGAGATAATCAGAGATCACCAAATCGACTTCACCGTTTTTGATATAGTCGAGAGTATCGCTTACCGAGGTAAAGGTTTTAACGCTGTAATCGGTCTCCAGATTCAGGAACGATTTGATACTGGTCAAGACCATTTCTTCATCATCGACGATCACGATAGTCGCGTTTGGGGTCGATGTTGACATTCCTGGCTCCTAATGTTTCATTGTTACAGGAAATTCAAAACATAAAAAAAATAGATCATATTTTTGTTCCAAAGATAACGATTGAACGTGTAAAGGGCAACAGATAATTATCCCCGGACCTGCGTGGTTACCGAAACCCATCCGGGAACAGAATCCGGTCATTGCGTCTGATCCAGTTCCAGTTTGACGTTTTCGATAAGACTGCGCAATCGTTTGGAGAGATTTTTGAGCAAAGCGCGGGTGATCCGGGTATGGTCCGCGAGCAGGTCATAAAAATCTTCGCGATCGATCCGCAGCAGTCGGCAGGACTCCAGCGTCGTCGCGGTAACGACTCGCGGTTCGTCATCGAATAATGCCCATTTGCCAAACACGTCAGTGGTCCTGGCGACCATCACGGTGCGTTTTCCCTGTTCGAGTTTTACTTTCCCTTCGACCACAAGGTACATGGAATCCGATATATCCCCCTCCCGATAGATAACAGTGGATTCGGCAATGGTAACCTCTTCTGTGATGGCGGCAATATGGGCCAAATCTTCAGTCGGCGTGTCATTGAATATTTCTACATCCTGTAAAAACAATACTTTTTCAACCACGGTTAACATGATTCAATCTCTCCTCGATACGATACGGCGTTACCCGTACCTGACAAGATTCTTTTTTTGAATCAGGGTTCTATTGTGCCCGCTGGAGCACACGTTCAGCCATTTCACAGACCATAGGATCGGAATCCACGGACAATTTTTTAATCAAACTCATGGGTTCCTGAATGTCCGCTCGCCACATGAGATAGAGTGTGCATGCCTTGAGCCAGCTGTCGTCTCCCTGGAGAATGACTTTAAGCGCCTCCCGGCTGGAACTCGGTGGATGTGGAAAGGCGGTATTATTGATGAATTCCGGATCCGGCTGAGATTCTTCGATGATCGGTATGATCATTTTTTTCAGTTTCGGTTCGAGTAAATTGTCCAGAAACTCTATTGCATTGGCCTTGGTGCGAGAGCGGTTGCTGATGACAGCCCGGTAGGCGTTGTACATATCCTGTGCTGAATAATTTAATGCGAGCAGTCTGAATATACGCTCCAGAGTGAATTCAAGCCGTTCGTGCAGGGCCCGATAGAGCAATTCTTTTCCCTGAACCCGGCTGGAATCCGACCGTTCGCCCGGGTCGAAATGTTTGATCAACTTGATCAGGGTATAGGTCTTAAAGTATTTTTCCGATTCGGAAAAGAGTCGGTTCAGGACCAGATCGTGATCAATTTTCAGCATGGGAAAATTATTGCGAAGGCGGTTGAGGGCGCGGATCACTTCGTGCCGGAGAGCGAGATCATTTTGGTCCAGATGGTTCATCAGCAGATTGACGGCATCCTGACACCCGATGAGCGCCAGTACCCGTGGTATGCCAAGATGGATACGGAGATCGACATCCGGATTTTCCAGATATCCCTCCAAAGGGGCCACAATCTGATCTCCATAGGAGGCGAGGGCCTGACGTGCGTCCCGACGCACGATATTGGTATTTAGATGGTGAATCAACATGGGAATAAACATGGGGTGTTGAGTGAATCCCACGCTGCGGATGGCTGCCTCTACCACTTTGAGATCCGGATCTTCGAGCAGACTCGTGAGATAGGAATAGAGACTCGATTCCCTGGCAATGCCCAGAACCTTTGCCAGGGTCAGTTTGTAGAAGCGTTGATGATCGGCAGTGAGCTGACTCTGGTCACAACGGTATATATAGTGATTGAACAGGGCCTTAAAGTCGCAGACA
>CAYPUH010000123.1:7169-12284 GCA_964413725.1 uncultured Cytophagia bacterium | reverse complement strand
CATATCATCTGTCCGTCTGCCGAAAGGACGATTTGATGATTTTTTGAAATAGAATTTGGACCGCACCTAACGGCTCGTTGTAAGGGATTCTATCGGGTTTCCGCGCAGTGGCCGATCAAGAAATCAAAGGCAACCAAACAACACGTTCACCTGACGGCTCCACCTACCAACTCTCAAGTAAATCGAGTATCGAATGGCCTTTTATATTTTTTTCGACCATCATTCTGTACGATTTGCGTCCGCAATATGCGTCTGATTCTGGTATTGATAGTCTGAAAAACAAATGGATGGTCCTGATAAAAAGCAAAGATGAAAGCTAACCCCAAAAAATCAATCAGGCAACAATATGATTTGGTTGCGTAAAATTATCCGCTCTCATTGGAAATTCTGGTATTGGCTATTGCTTTATAGTTTACTGATTGATTTTTCCAATATTTTGTCGATTGGTACAGTTGTCCAATCCGTTACGCTTGTAGACGGTGAATTCATTTTATTCTTTGATCAATACAAAGACAACATACCTTCTCCCTCCACAGACGATGTTCCAGAACCCAACGATTTTGAAAACAGAACACATAAAGCAACTTTTATTTATGATATAGACAGTCCACTCCTTTCGCATTATTCTGATTTACGAGACACTTCTTTTTGTTTCCTTAACTTTCACCATCAATCCCGCTGTTCAACTATCGATCTTTTTGAGATCATCTATTTGCAAAACTGCATCATGCTCATTTGAGCAATTCCTCCACACGCTTCTCAATCCTTACCACTGTCTATTCAATCGCAACATGCAAATTGACTTGTTCATTGCATCGTTCCGGGAAGATCATCATTCATTCAAGTAGACTGATCACGTTTGATTGAAACGAGATCCGTTTTTCATTGCTCGATTTCTGAAACACAAACGCCCGTTTACATTCAAGTATATTATTTTTTGTCAGTATCCATGTGACAACACCAGTATACCTGGATGATTCAGGATTCAATATTGGAGGAGTTTATCGATGAAGGTTCTGTTTATTCTCCCTTCGGCAAAATCAAAATATTTTGATTTGGATTATCATCATGGCATAGCACAATTGTCATCTTGTTTAAAAAAAGATGGGCACGAAACCGGATTGCTGGTTTTATCAGATTTCAATCCTAAAGTTATCCACAAAAAAATTCAAGCGACAAAACCTGATCTTTTGGCCTATTCATTCACATCGGATCATGCCACACTGGCAAAACAAGCTATGGAATATACCAAACGATACGGGATTTACACCCTTGCAGGAGGGGTACACACAACGATGTTACCCGCCGATATTATTGAACATTGCGACGCTGTTTGTATCGGTGAAGGAGAAAACGCCCTGCGAGATGTCGCGAACGGAAAGTCTGTAAAAGAAATCCCAAACCTGTGGGTTCACAGGGATGGAACCGTTGTAAAAAACGAGACACGTCCATTTTTACAGGATTTGGACGCCCTGCCATTTTCAGACAGAGTTCTTTTTGATTATCAGAAATCACTTGACCAGGATCACCGAGCGGATTTTATGGCAGGCAGAGGGTGTCCGTTTCATTGCTCCTATTGTGTCAATGACAGACTGAAAAAAGTCGCAAAAGGAAGCTATGTACGCTGGCACAGTCCAGGTTATATGATCAAAGAAATTAAATCTGTTCTTGAAAACTATGACCGAATCGAATCGATTTGTTTTCAGGATGATACCTTTGCCATGAATATTGCCTGGCTGGACGAATTCACCTCAATGTACAAACAATACATTGGAATGCCTTTTGTCTGTAATCTCAGAGTCAGTACGGTCACCCATCAAACAGTTGATCTGTTGTCAGAGGCCGGATGCATAGAGGCTCGAATCGGTATTGAACAAGGAAATGAGGAATTGAGATACCAGATGCTGCGGAGAAAGATGGACAATAAAAAAATCATTCAAACGATTGATATGATAAAAAAAGCAAATATACAAGTGTTTGTCTATAATATGGTGGGTATTCCCGGAGAAACAAAAGAGACGATCCAGGAAACCATTGCCCTGAATCGACAAATAAAACCCGACAAGCTCCACGTCAGCATGTTCCGTCCGTATCCCGGAACAGCTCTTTATGATTATTGCGAAACAAACGATCTTCTTTCGTCCAAAACAACCTCATCCTATTTTGAACCGATTTCAACAGTACAATTGCCAACCATTTCATCATCAGAACTGGAATATTATTTTCGTATCTTCAGGGTGGCAGTGACCTATCCTCGTTTGACTCCGATTGCTTCATTTTTGGCAAAAATCAAACTGGGCAAGCAAACCAGACTGTACGATGTCTTGTTTGAAACCGCCTTGTCTGTCTATTTTTTTACAAGAGCAAAATTGCCAAAGTGGATGAAAAAACCACTTTTCAAAAAGATCAAAGCATAGCATTGTGCTGCTTTTGTCAGGAGAAATCCCGACCATCGGGATTTTGCAATCTATATTGAAAAAATATAGGATAATTCATTCCCGGCCTCCGGCCGGGAATGAGACAAAAAATTCCTGTGCGTGTTCTGCGTTTATCCTTTTCATTTTAAAAAGGATCGTGTTACCTCAATCCATCTGCGCATTCAGCGCGCCCATCACAGCGGCCTTGTAGATGCGGCCGATGGGCAGTTCGTGGGTGTCGATATCGATGGAGCTGCTGCTATAGGACCGGATCCGTGAGATATTGACAATAAAGGAGCGGTGGATGCGCAGAAACTTCTCCCGGGGCAGTTTTTCCTGCATCTCCTTCAGGGTCATCTTGCTGACCACAGGGTCTCGCCGGGTGACGATCTTGAGATAATCTTTCATACCCTCGATGTACAAAATCTCATTGACGGGCACCCGGATGATCTTTTTATCCGACTTGACATCGACAACCTCTGCCGGTTCGGATGCCGCGGAAATTGGAATAGGGGTCTGCACAGACCGTGTTCGGGAATAATAGCGCTCCAGTGCCTGCAACAGACGGTCAAAGGAAACGGGTTTGAGCAGATAGTCCACCACATCCAACTCAAAAGCATCGAGGGCATACTCGCGATAGGCGGTGACGAAAATCACTGTGGGCGGATGCTTCAGGGATCTGAGAAAATCCACCCCGGTGAGACCGGGCATCTCGATATCCAGAAACAAGAGATCCACCGGCGTCTCCCGCAACACATGAAATGCCTTCAGCGCGTCTTCACATGCACCGACAATCTCAATGTAATCCAGTCGCGCCAGCAACGTCTCCAGGGCCTGAACCGCCAGAGGTTCGTCATCCACGATCATACATCGGGTGGTCATGATGCCTCCCTTCGGTCAACCGGAAACGCCAGATGGACAGCATGGACACCCGGCTGTTCATCAATGTCAAAAACATGCTCGGAACCGAACAACAGCATCAACTGCTTGCGCACATTCTCGTGTCCGATACCACCGATGGTATCCGGGGTCGTTTCCCTCTTGTTGGCGATATGGAAATGCACCATGCCACCCCCCAACTCAATTCGCATGCGGATCCACCCGGGATGATCGGTGCGACTGTCTGCTCCGTGCTTGTAGCTGTTTTCCACCAGCGGCAACAGCAGCGTGGGCGGGATCCACACATCGGAGGGTTCCGGAACCTCTAGATCCACTTGTATGCGCTTGCCATACCGCGTCTGCTGCAAATCGATATAGTTCTGTAAAAACGCGATCTCATGATCCAGCCTCACCTTGCCGGATTTGCATTCATACAGCACATAATCGAGCATGTCGGACAGTTTGAGAACGGTAGCCGGAGCCCGGTCAGATTTGCTCAGCGTCAAGGCGTAGATACTGTTCAAGGTGTTGAAAAGAAAATGCGGATTCAGTTGCGTTCGCAACATACGCAATTCGGCTTTGACCTTCTCCTCAATGAGTTTTTGTGCTCGCTTCTGTTCTTCAGCCCAAAAGAAAAACAGTTTGATGGCCACCGCAACCAGGATCATAAAAAAGAGCCCCACCATCACAAAGACAATATCCACCGTGGTATAATCGAGTGGTACAGCCCCACCGAGACGAAAAAGTGTATTGAGAAAAAAGAGAAACATGACCATCATACAACCATAGGCATAGATCACCAGCGTGTAAAAACCAAACAGCAATAATCTGGGCACCGATCGCGTGCGGGTGGAAAAGAGATAGCGGGGCAGTAAAAAATAGAGAATAAAGTAGGTCGTGGCCAGGGTCATGGGCATCAGAGCCAGAACAAACAGAACGGTCTGTGCATAATTTCCTTGCCGATGTCCGAAAAAACCGATATAAAAGAGTATACTCGTGATCCAAAACGCGACATGGAGTATCACTCGTTTGTATCGGAAAAGGGGGGTGAACGTTGTCACAAGTAATCGTCTCATATCCTGAAAACTAGGATATTTGGCATAAAAAGCCAACAAAATCGACCAACACCTCCTCTCCGGCGACCAAAAACGGAAACCGGTCGACACCGGGCGTTCACTTTCGAATTTTGGGTTTATATCCGAATTTAAAACCCCCGGATCTATAAAACCCCCACCCGATCCGAAAATGTGTTAGATTGCCATTGTCAGTGCAATTTAACCATTGAAAGGAGAACGACATGCAACCTCAACCAATTCCTAGTCCTCCATTTATCGTGGGTATGGGTGTCTTTGCCTGGATTCTCATCCCCATGGCCCTGATCACGGTCGCGACCATTGTCAAAGCTGCGTTGGACGTGACCCGGAACAACACGATTCCGGTGGAGGTTCAGTATCGCCGATTGCATCCCATCCTGTTCTGGGGCAGCCTGACGGCTGTTTTCGGTCTGTTGGGACAGATCATGGGACTCTGGCAAGCCATTCTGGCGATCATGACCGCCACGGACATCAATCCGCAGATCGTTATGATGGGATTCAGAACCTCGTTCAACACCACCCTTTTCGGTCTGGTCAGCCTGACTGTCGCGGGCATCGCCTGGTACCTCCTCTCGGTCGTCGTGAGACGACGGGAGACCTTCTAATCCACCAGTGTCGGGGTGACCGGCCACACCCGGTTGACCCCCCACCCCGCGTAATGCGGGGGGAATAAATAGGAATGTGTGAAAAAACCCCCCGCACTGGCCCAGACATCGAGTTCGCGC
>CAYPUH010000123.1:0-7159 GCA_964413725.1 uncultured Cytophagia bacterium | reverse complement strand
TCTCGGTCGTCGTGAGACGACGGGAGACATTCTAATCCACCAGTGTCGGTTTAACAGGCAAAGCCTGTGAACCCGACACCCAGGCTTCAGCGGCGATAAATTCTGACGAATGGTAAAGACAACCCCAGGAAGAGCCGATCCAATGTATTCCCAGCCTCTGGCCGGGAGTAAGAAAACAACTGATGTCACAACGTCCAAACACCCTTTGATTTTCACGGAACCTTTTTGTATATTATACCGTTTAATATACGACATCCAATGGGGACGAATCTGGTTTCGACGGGATACGTGGTGTTAGTGGATGCATGCCGAGGTTCCCGGTGACCTCGTTAAACAACTGGGACCTAACATAGTTGCAGACAACTACAACTACGCTCTGGCTGCGTAAACAGCAGCCACGTCCGCTTTGAGCTATGCCTGTAGAGCTTGAAGATGGGCGACGATAACGACAGGCTAACCAGAGACGGTGCTCCGACGCTTCTGGTGACATCTCAGGAGCTGGACCCTCTGCGCCCTGTCCTTTGAGACTACAGAGGGTCGAGACTGAATCAAAGGACTATGCATGTAGATTCCGCTATGGCCGGTTTCTCGGACGTGGGTTCGACTCCCACCGTCTCCACTCTTTTTTAAAACAAAAAACCCGTCTCTCCGGTATGATGTTCCGGACAGATGGGTTTTCTGTTTCCCCAGGTCCCCCACGACGACAGGTGTCGTATTGAGTACAAATAACTTAAAGTGTGGCTATTAAAAGTACATTAATACACTGCTGGTAGAACAAACGATATCATCCCAGCTTTGGACCCTGATCGTACAGACTTGATTCCGGACACGTTTTCCTCCAATCATCGAGCTGTTGCCTTTTTTAACAAGAGAATTGCCCATGTCTGCAAAAATCCAACGCAACGATCCCTGTCCGTGTGGCAGCGGGAAAAAATATAAAAACTGTTGCTGGATACAGGAACGCAATTTCGCCCAGGAGATAAATCAAGACACCTTGCGGGCCATTGAAGAACAGGACTTTTCCTCCCTTGAAGAGGTCCAGGCATTTGTCCATCAACGAATGCAGCGACAAAATGAGACTCCGGAAGACGATTTTGAGGGGCTTTCACCCGGACAAATGTACAGATTACTCAACCATCCCCTGTCATCACCAGAGGTGGTCAGGATTCATCCCCCACAGAGCGATGTCTCCTCTGTCCCCGTCATCCGACTCTTTTTGCTGATAGCGGACGAAATCGGATCCGGCCTCAAACCCACGGCGACGGGCAATCTCCCCCAGACCGTCTCCAGACGGATCACCAGAGCATTCATGGGTGAACAAAAATATGCAAAATACAGCAGACTGGGCGAAATCCGATCCGAACTCGAGTTCTACCTACTGCATATCACACGGATCGTCGGTGAACTGGCCAAACTCATCCGAAAATACCGGGGCCGATTCATCCTCAGCCGGGACTGCCGTGAGCTGCTGGGTCAGTCGGATAGGGCGACTCTCTATCTGCGCCTGTTCGAAACGTTTACCACTCGGTATAATTGGTCCTATTGGCATGATAATCCTCCTCTGCCGATCCTGCAACAGTCTTTTCTCTTTACGTTGTATTTACTCCATTGCCATGGCAACCGATGGCGAAACGAAGAGCATTATCAGGACGCCTTCTTGCGCGCTTTTCCCTCTGCGATCAATACCATCGAATCAACCCCCTATATCACCCCCGTGGAACGCCTGCGCTGGCAGTATTCCAAGGGTGTTCTGGACGATTTTACCACCTTTCTGGGATTTAGCCAAAAACGCCCCGCAGCACCAACCGGAATCGAACGACAATACGAGTACAAGGCCCTTCCCCTGCTGAACGAGGTGATTGACTTTAGCATACAGTGACCCCCTGCCTCGTTGCATGAATACCGGCAAGAATTCTCGTTATGAATGTATCTTCTTTCGTGTGTTCCGTGGTATTCTTTTGCTTTTACACTCCAACCTTCCCACCCCCTGAATTTCTGCTCGCCAGGAATGACATCCAAAACAAATACTTTTTTTCGTGCTCCGTGGTCTTCTTTTGCTTGTAATCTTCCGACCTCTGGACCATTGGATTTTACAGAAACAGCGTTATTGCATTTTTTGTTGACAATTGGTTTCGGATTTTGTATATTTGCAGTAATATCATTACAGCATAGTACAAGGTGAGCCCTTGAAAACAAAACTGAAAACCCTGGCAACCGTGCAGATGGGATACTCGTTCAGATCCCGTCTCGAAGCCTCTAAAGGTGGCAATGTTGCGGTTATACAGATGAAAGACCTGCTCGAGGACAATACAGTTGACTGTGATGATCTGGTAAAAATTGATATGGAAACGGTAAAAGTACATCACCTCGCCCGGAAAGGGGATCTGGTGTTCCGGTCAAGGGGCTTGACAACTACAGCCGCGATTCTTCTCAAGGATCCGGGCAAGGCGGTTATCGCAGCCCCCTTATTGAGAATACGGGTTACAAAAACTGATCAAATTTTACCTGAATATCTGAACTGGTATATCGGCCAGAGAGATGCCCAGTCCTTTCTGAATAGCAGGGCCAGGGGGACAACTCAGAAAATGATCAGCAAACAGGTAATAGAGGATCTGGAGGTTGTGATTCCAACTATGGAAAAACAAAAACTCATCGCAGAACTGGTTTTCCTGTCCGCTCGTGAACAAACCCTGCTTCATATCCTGGCCGACAAACGGGAACGCTATCTCTCGGCAAAACTCCTGCAGCTGGCAAAAGGAGAGGACAAATGAACCGCGAAAACCACGAAAGGCACGAAAACCGCGAAAAACGCAAAACACACGAAAAGGTTTTGTTTCCGGATGAATGCTATGCCATTCAGGGTGCAATTTTTGAGGTTTATAGGGAAATGGGGTGCGGGTTTCTCGAAGCCGTATACCAGGAATGTCTCGAGAAAGAATTTTTACAAAGAGGAATTCCATTTCAACCACAGGTGGCAATTGAATTAACGTATAAAAGTGAATTGCTGAAACAAATCTATAGACCCGATTTTATCTGTTTTGAGAAAATCATCATTGAAATCAAGGCAGTAAAGGAAATAGCCCCTGAGCATAAAGCACAGCTTTTAAACTATCTCAAAGCCACCGGACTTGAACTTGGCCTATTGGTTAATTTTGGCAGCTATCCCAAAGCAGAAATTATACGAATTGCCAATTCCCATTTTCGCGATTTTCGCGCCTTTCTCGGTCAAACAAGGAGAATAAAACAATGAGCAGCAAGATCGACCAAAAAGACATCAATAACGCAGCATGGGCGGCGTGCGACACCTTTCGTGGGGTTGTTGATCCGGCGCAGTATAAAGACTATATCCTTGTGATGCTGTTTTTGAAATATATCTCTGATGTATGGCAGGATCATTATAAAGACTATCAAAAGCGGTACGGGGATGATGATGTTCGCATCCGTCGCAAGCTCGATCTTGAGCGCTTTGTTCTCCCAACGATAAAGCTCACGGAAAAGAATGATGAAACCGGTGAGGAAACGGTACTGGATGAATTCCAAGCCACCTATTATAGCCTTTATGATCGCCGCTCCGCCGCCAATATCGGTGAACTGATCAATATCGTACTCGACCATATTGAAGAACACAACAAAAGCAAGCTCGATGGGGTATTTCGCAATATCGATTTTAACAGCGAAGCGAATTTGGGACGCACCAAAGACCGTAACAAGCGTTTAAAAAGCTTGTTAGAAGATTTTCACAAGCCACAACTCGACATGCGGCCGAGCCGGGTGTCCGAGGATGTGATCGGGAATACTTATATCTATCTGATCGAACGCTTTGCGTCAGACTCGGGCAAAAAAGCCGGCGAGTTTTTTACCCCGTTAAAGGTAACCGAACTGGTGGCCAGACTGGCCGGACCTAAACCGGGCGATCGTATCTGTGATCCGGCCTGCGGGTCAGGCGGTCTTTTGATTCAGGCTGCCAGAGAGGTCGGTGGCCGCAATTTTGCCCTTTTCGGTCAGGAATCCAACGGCAGCACATGGGCCCTCTGCCGCATGAATATGTTTCTGCACAACTTTGACAGTGCCCGCATCGAATGGTGCGACACATTGAATAGTCCCATGCTGGTGGAAAATGATCGGCTGATGAAATTCAACTGCGTGATCGCCAATCCGCCCTTCTCTTTGGATAAATGGGGAGCCGAGAATGCCGAAAGCGACCCGTATAACCGCTTCTGGCGCGGCGTTCCACCCAAAAGCAAAGGTGACTGGGCCTTTATCAGCCATATGGTGGAAACCGCACTTGAAACACAGGGCCGCGTCGCTGTGGTGGTTCCGCACGGCGTGTTGTTCCGGGGAGCCGCCGAAGGCCGTATCCGTCGGAAAATGATCGAGGAAAACCTGCTGGACGCCGTGATCGGACTGCCGGGAAATCTGTTTCCGACTACCAATATTCCGGTGGCGATTTTGGTGTTTGACAAGAGCAGAGCAGGGACCGCGAAAGGCGCGAAAAGCGCGAAAGACACAGGGACCGCGAAAGGCGCGAAAAGCGCGAAAGACACAGGGACCGCGAAAGGCGCGAAAAGCGCGAAAGAGACAAAATCTGCGGAGAATGATGTGATTTTTATTGATGCGAGCCGGGAGTTTGTCTCGGGTAAGAATCAGAATACGCTGAGTGCCGGGCATATCGACACCATCATGCGCACCTATCAGGAGCGAAAAGAGGTTGACAAATTCGCCCATGTCGCCGGTTTCAGCGAGATCAAAGAGAACGACTTTAATCTCAACATTCCCCGTTATGTGGATACCTTTGAGGAAGAGCAAGAGATCGATATCGATGCGGTACAGGCTGAAATCGAAGATCTGGAAAAAGAGCTCGCTGCGGTGCGGGTAAAGATGGCGAAAAAATTGGAACAAATCCAGAGATAACCATGAATGATCGAGAATGTAAGAGTCATTGCCTTGATATCATCAGAGTGGTTCATTTCCACGAAATCAAAAAAAATATATATGGTGATTTTGCCACGAATATGGGGGGAGAATAATTATGGCGACCAATAAAGAAATGGTGGTTCTGTCCGAAACGGTACGCGTGCAGCAAATCCAAAAAGACGACTATATTTGCCTGACAGATATTGCAAAATATAAAAACGCCGATGATCCTCGATTTATCATTCAGAATTGGATGCGAACTCGCTTTACCGTTGAATTTTTGGGGATCTGGGAACAGTTAAATAATCCGGATTTTAACCGTGTCGAATTCGAGGCGGTTAAAAACGAGGCTGGCAGCAATGCTTTTGTCATGACACCTTCGAAATGGGTTACGCTGACAGGTGCCATAGGTATCACCTCCAAATCCGGTCGCTATGGCGGCACCTATGCCCACAAGGATATCGCGTTCGAGTTTGCGTCCTGGGTTTCTGTTGAATTCAAGCTCTATCTGATCAAGGAATTTCAGAGATTAAAAGATGAGGAGCTCAAACAGCTCGGCTGGGACATCCGGCGCAACCTGACCAAAATCAATTACCGGATTCATACGGATGCCATCCGGGAACACCTGATTCCGCCGGAATTGACCAGAGAGCAAATCAATCTGGTCTATGCCTCGGAAGCGGATCTGCTGAATATGGCGCTTTTCGGTAAAACCGCCCGGCAATGGCGGGATGAACATCCGAAAGAAACCGGCAATATTCGAGATGGTGCCAATGTATCGCAACTGGTGTGTCTCGCCAATCTGGAAAATCTGAACGCCCTTTTTATTCAGGAAGCATTAAATCAGGCCCAACGGCTGGAACGGTTGAACAAAATTGCGATTCAGCAGATGCGGCTGTTGATCGAGGAGAGAGTGTTAAAGCAGATGGGAGAATCGGCGAATGAACGGGATTAGGGATGACATTTTTGGGGAACCGCGAAAAGCGCGAAAGACGCGAAAAAAGACCCTTTCGCGCTTTTCGCGTCTTTCGCGGTTGGGTATGAGTGAAGAGGGTAAGGAGAGACTGGGATGAAGAAAAAATACAAGCGTGCTTTTCTTGGAGACATTGCTAATATTTCATCAGGCGGCACACCTTCAAAATCAAATCCGGCATACTGGAATGGCAATATTCCGTGGGTGAAAACCACCCAAATCCAAAACTGCGTGATCAATGAAACAGATGTTGATGAATGGATAACTGACGAAGGTTTAATAAAGTCGTCTGCAAAAATGATTTCGGCAGGAACGATTTTGATGGCTATGTATGGGCAAGGAAAAACCAGAGGGCAAGTAAGCATTCTAAATTTCAATGCATCAATAAATCAAGCGTGTGCAGCTATTGAACTGAAAAACGGTTATTGCAGAGACTTTGTGTATCAATCACTGTTGGCAAGTTATGCGCACATTAGAAATATGAGTAATACTGGAGGTCAGGAAAATCTCAGTGCAGGATTAATAAAAGAGATACCTATATCGCTTCCCCCCCTCCCCGAACAAAAAGCCATTGCCGATCTGCTGTCCACCTGGGATGAGGCGATTGAAAAAACCGAACGGTTGATTGAGGTGAAGGAAAAGCGGCTGGATGCGTATGCGGTAAACTTGTTTGATCGCAAGAATAAAGGGAAATATCACGGGTGGAAAGATGTACAATTAAAAACGGTCTTAATCGAACACGGCGATAAAAGCACAGGCCATGAAAAGGTGTACTCGGTCTCCGTACATAAAGGATTAGTCAATCAAGTTGAGCATTTAGGACGTTCCTTTTCTGCTGCAAATACGGATAACTATAATCGTGTTCATTATGGTGATATTGTCTATACAAAAAGCCCAACTGGTGACTTTCCTTTGGGAATTGTAAAGCAGAGCTATACCGAAAAAGATGTTATTGTTTCGCCCCTTTATGGTGTATTTACCCCAAAAACATTCAATCTTGGGGTTGTTCTTGATTTTTATTTTAGTTCTCCCACACGAGCACGTAATTATCTGTTTCCCATAATCCAAAAGGGAGCCAAAAACACTATTGCCATCACAAACACGACATTTCTGAGTAAAAATCTTCATCTTCCGGTTGAAGAAAAAGCTCAAAAAGATATTGCAAAATTTGTTTGTTCAGCAAGGGAAGAAATAAACCTTTTAAAGCAACTTGCACAAAAATACAAAACCCAAAAGCGCGGTCTGATGCAAAAGATGCTCACCGGCGAGTGG
>CAYPUH010000122.1:0-12345 GCA_964413725.1 uncultured Cytophagia bacterium | reverse complement strand
GACCACAAGGGCTTGAGGATCGGCGTACGGTAGTGATTCTTAAAAGCTGTAGGATGTAAATCGATCAGTCAGATTAAAATGATCGATAAAAACCTGCAACAAGGGAGCCTCTGCAGAGGCGGCAAGGATCGCTTTCAGGTCTGTGGCCGTGATGTCGAGATCCACCGGTCGGGCACATTTGTGATTATAGATGCCCATGAGTCGATAGGTCTTTATGTCAGGATCAACATGGTTTTCCAAAAAATCGATCATCATCAGATTCACCAGTAAAATTTTTCCTTCGAATCTGATCAACGCCATGGCATGGCGCCCCGCTTCCGTTTTCGCGATCACCATCACCATATCGTCCGGATCCACCCCCAACTGGATGAAGCCGCTGCTGATGAGATTGACCAGCGTAAAGCACTTGCCCGACCACTTTTTCGTATAGAGCGCCATGGCCTTCATTTCCGGGGGGATCAGCTTTTTAAAGGCGGTCGTCTGAGCGTCCAGATGTCCCCATGGATCCTTTCCGGGTCGATCGGAAAAATCGGGGTGCGTCTGTGTGTAGGCGAGATGAGTGGTGGTCCACTCACTGATGGCGCTTACTTTTTCTTCGGTGGTACGACATCGTGCACTGATTCGTCGCCACTGATCGGTGAGCTCTTGTGTCGCGGGATCCAGCAAAAAGGCCAGCAACAGAGCCGTGCTTCTGTTCTCATACACGGGAAAGATCTGTCCATGCCAGCGATTGATTACCGCCACCTTGTCCTGGATTTTCGATCGCTCCTCGTTTGTGTGTTCAGTTTTTCCGGTTTCGTTTTGTTTCCATCCATCCCATGATGCCGGGCAGGATCAGGACGCTGGTGAGAAAACAGGCGCCCACACCGATAAACAGGGATTCGCCGAACCAGGCCCAGGCCGGGAACAGGGAAAAGGTCATGGAACCAAAGGCGAGCATGGTGGTGAGGGAGGTGATCAGGATGGCCTTGCCGGTACTGGCAAAGACGGTATGAATGTGTCCGTCTCCCTCGTGTTGCCAGCGATGCACGATATGTACGCCATCGTCGATACCGATACCGATAATGAGGGGAAGCCCCATCATGGTCATAAAGCTGAGCAGAATGCCGGCCAGGTTCATGAGGCCCACCATCCAGAATACCCCCAGCGCCAGGGGAATCATGGCGATCAGGGCATAGTGGGGTTTGCGGAAATCGGCCCAGAGCAGCAGGAACACGATCGCCAGGGTCAACAGAATGGCGTTGCGGCCGTCCCGGGCTGCGATTTTCATCCAGGCCACCGAGACCAGCGGCGTGCCGGTGGTTTTGCGACTGACCTGTTGCATGTCGTCTACAAAACGATTGAGAGCGCTGGCATCGGCAAAGAGCTGACCGGCCGGATAGATGGTGATGAGAAATTTGTCCCGGTCCGCATTGCTGTACCGGTCCAGTACCGATTCCGGCAGATCGCCGAGCTGAAGTGCGTTTGTGGAGGCCATTTTGATCACGTTCTCCTTAAAATAGGGCGCAAACGTGGATTGAAACCGGCTCAGGCCCTGTCGGATCCGCCGCGCGTCACCGGAGAGTGTATCGAAAAGCTCACTGAAACGAGTGGGTGCGTCCGGATGGAGCGGATCCCCCACCAGCTCCTGACACTTGTTGTCTACCTTGTCCTGCCCGCCCAGAAACGCCATGTCCTGCATTTCGATGACGTTCATCTCCAGTCGTTCGAGTTCCTGCCGCAATCTCGAGAGATCGGAATCGGTGATCCCGGTTTTGATGCGGGTCGATTGCATGCTCTTGCGAATATACTCGAGATGAGGAGCTCGATCCCGTTGTTGTGCCGGCGTGGGCAGATAGACAGAGATGTCTTCGGTCATCGCCACCGTGCCCTGGTCACGAAATGCTTCGGCCAGTGTCTGGGATTCTTTTACATCGTCGACGAGACAGAGGGCGTATTCCATACTCAGATCGAATTTCTCATTGATCGTGTCGGTGAGTGCGATGGAGGTCAGACCTTTGGGTTCCATTTTGTGATAATTCTGCTCATATTTGATGTTCAGGGCGGAGGTGATCAAAAGCGCACTGATGGCGATGGATGTGACGAGGGTAAAGGGATAGTGTTTGCTCAACCATTCGGCTCCGGATCCCAGGGGATGCAGCGAGATATCCCGTTGCCGCACCGGAGCAGGATGACTTTTTCGGCCCCGCCAATAGTCGAGAAATCGTTCCCGCAACACCAGCATGGCGGGCAGAAAGAGAAAGGTGGCCAGCATGATGGCGATCAGTCCCACACCGGTGACGATGCCCATCTCCTGCATGCCGCGGGATTTGCTGACCAGCAGCGCCAGAAAGGCGCAGGCAGTGGTGAGAGCCCCGGTGATGATGCCCTTGCCGTTTTTCAGAAACGTCTGGCGGAGGGCCTCCTGAATTGTATTTCCTGCCGCCCGCCATTCGGTGAACCCGGAGATGATGTGGATGGCAAAGTCGATCCCCAGTCCCAACAGAACGACCGACAGCATGGCGGTCACCATGTTGAGTCGTCCCACCACCAGAAATGCCAGACCATTGGCCCAGATGATGCCGACACCCAGCGTCAGAATCGCCAGCAGCGGCGCCACCCACATTCTGAAGGCGATGATCAGCAGGATCAGAATGGCGATAAAGGCAATCAGAGTGGTCACACCCAGGCTCTTTTGCGAATAGACCTGCTCGTCATATTCGCGGGCGATATCCCCGCTCAAGCCGGCCCGGACGCCGGGGTGACGCTCGAGCAGGTCATCGACCAGTGCCTGCGTCTCTTCGTCTGCCACCGCAATCAGATCGCGGTCCATGATGGTGAAATTGGGTACGAGATTCAGGATGAGAGTCGATTTGTCATAGGACAAAAAGTAGGGCTCTCCCAGAAGGAATGTATCCGCTGCTCTTTGTACGTCCCTTCGTTTGACCGTTCCCTGTGCGGCGGCGTGATGAATCTGCGTGGTCAGAGCCTGGATGCCATCCAGAAAGCTCACCGCGCCGTCTTCTTTTTCACGGGTGGAAATGGATTCCTGCTGACCCACATACTCTTTTTCCATGGAATCGTTGATATGTGTGATCAACTCTGTGAGATTAGGATTGGTAAACATCTCGCGTGTATTCTTTAGATCCTCGGCCTTGACCAGCATCAAACCATGATTTCTTATAAAGTCGGTTTCCGCCTTGTAATCCACGCGCTGAAACAGCTTAAAGTCGATGCGATTTTGCAGATCTTTGATTCGATTTTCAAGAGCGGCGATGGTTTTTGATGATTCTCCGGAGGTCCGCACGGATTCAATCTCCGATCTCAGATCCCGGATTCGAGTGCGGTTCGCGCTGTTTTGGCTGGTGTCCTTTAGCGTCAAGACACGCGGTGCCAGGTCGTCGGCAAAGGCTTTGATGTTGTCCTCGTCCCCCTGAACCACCACAATCAGGCTGGTGGCGGTGGTAAATTCGTCGATGATCTCGTTAAACTGATCCACCCGGGGATCCCCGGAGGGCAGCAAGTCTTTCATCTGCATGTTGATGGTGAGATGAGCAGCGCAGATCCCCAGCACAAGGGTGACAAGAACCGCCACCGCCAGGAGTTTCCAGGGATGACGAGTGTGCCAGATGGCCAGTTGGGTCAAGAGTTTATCACGCATAAAGAGAGGTCCTTTTGAATGGATACATATCGAGATGATTGATGTTAAAAAAATAGACAGGATAAACATATTAAGGCTATAGGCTCTAGACTGTAGGCTGTAGGGAAATGTTTACTGGTTACGTAGCGATCGGATGAGTGCGCCCAATACTTTTTCGGTTTCTATGAGCATGGGTTCGTGTGTTGATGCATTACTTTTCTTTAGATATCCGAGCCGGGTGGCCAGCGTGAATTGATAGTGTAATTCGCGCAGTGAGCCAAAGGCGATTTCCAGAAAGCGAAGATATTCAGCCTGGCTACCCCGGGCACATCCTTCTACAATATTTGAGGGAACGGAAATCGCCGCTCGTCTCATCTGAGATGTCAGTCCATACATCTCCTCTTTTGGAAATGTTTTTGTCTGTTTGTAGGTCAACAGTGCCACGTTATCTGCCAATTCAAACGCCCGTAATTTTGTATGATCTCTCATTTTTTTCTCCTATAGTCTGAATCCCTACAGCCTACAGCCTGTATTAAAAATATACCCGTGCCCGCACGAGTCCGCTGTTTCCGGATTCGGTGGAATAGACCGATCCGTCGGATCCGAGGTTGATATTGATATAGGCGGTGATCTGCATGTTGGCGGCAAAGCTATAGTTCAGGGTGGGGATGATGGCGACGCTCTGATCCGACAGACTGTAGAGGCAGGAGGTGCCGAGATCGATAAAATCGGTGACCGGGTGCTGGAGCAGCAGATAGAGCTGATCCCGGGAGATCGCCTTTTGTTCGGCGGCGAGTTGCCGCATCCAGTCGTTGAGGGTATACTGATCCTTGTCGGTTTTTCCCAGGGTGTTGCGATAGGTTTCCACCATCAGATAGGTCCGGGAATCAAACGTATAATCCAGTCCGATGACCAGCTCCTGGAAATCGTCCGATTGTTGCATGGCATTGTAGCCATATTCGGCCCACAGGCCCAGGCCGATGAGTTCCCCGGCGGTACCGGCTCCCAGAAGCCGGCGTCGCTCGGGCTGTTCAACAAAATAGAGACCGTTGGGTGCCAGCTGTGTATAATCGTGAAACCGCCAGACCGTCTCGATGGCCAGTACCGCGTAATCGAAATGGGAGAGGCGCCCTTTAAACTGTATCAGTTTCGCGGATTCACTCCACGACTCATCGGGTGAATAGAGAGCGGTTACGGTATAGCGCAGACCGATGGGGATGTCGAGCCGCACCGCATTGTGTCCGGGTTGTTCATAGGTGGGATCCAGCGGGTCTTTGGTGTTGAACACATCCACCGGATTCCAGACATAGCCGGTGCCCAATGAGATTTGCTGTTTGCCAACCGTCAGGTCTAACCGGTCAAAGGCCACCCGGATGAACGCGTTGTCCAGAAACTGGCGGTCATCGAATGGCAGGGTATAAAACGGGTGTTGTTCTCTGTCGATGGTGGCTGTCAGGTGATCGGGGAGATAGTCCATCAGATTCCAGGTGGTGGTTCCATGATAGGTGATATAATCAAAGTTGGCCGCAAAGGTGATATGGTCTGCCACATCGGAGGCAACATCCACGCGTAATTTGTTGCTGAACAGCTGATCTGTACGGGTGTGGATTCTGGATCCCATCGCCGAGGTTTCAAAATATCCAAACACCTCCACAGGGACCTGGGCCCGGAGAAGGGGAGTGCAACAGAGCAGAAAGAACAGGGCCGTAGTTTTTATTCTCATTGTTTCAGGTTCCTTTCGCTGAACACCTCATTTTCCAGTGGAATATTGTACATGACCTCGAGCAATTCGATCTCGGTTTGGGTATTGTCGTTTTTGTTTTGCATGACGAGGGTCATGGCGGTGGGGATGGATTCGATGGTGCGAAAGTCGCTGGCGATCAGTCGTTTTTCCAGTCGTTCCGGATGATCCTCCTCATAATAATCGATGACCACGGGAACGAGAAGGTCTTTGATGACCCACATGACCAGTCTGGAATAGGCGATATCGCTATCCGGTTTGCGGGTCAGTTCCAGGGTAAAGCAGTCATATCCGTTCATCTCGTCATCGTCCAGACGTTTGGCTACAAAGTCCTCGATAAAGGAATCCCCACCGCCCATATCTTCATAGGAAAAATCACTGCCCTGCATTTTTTGTTTTTTGGCATGGGTGGCAAGCTTTCGGACACGTTGGGTTCGGGGAAAGTACGCCCAGATGTCATCCGCATTGTTGAGCATCAGAATCGCCTGGCCCTTGATCCGGCGCGGGGCGAGGTACCGTACCAGGTTTTTCTCACCGTTGTCCTTGCTCCACGATTCCGAGATAAAGGTACGGGTGTTTCCGGAGGTGGTGATGATGGTCATTTTGGATTTGGACCACGACGTTTCCACATTGAGATGGTCATTGACGGTTTCGATGATTTCCGGACCGGTCAGGGTCTGACCCAGGCCGGTGGAGATGCAAAGGAATACAAGCCATCCGATCAAACCGGGTTGTTTCATATCTGTCGTCTCCTTGTCTACTGTTCAAAAAAAGCGTTGATGATGTCTTTGTTGCAAAAGATGATCGAACCCTCGGGCGTTCCCAGAATACGGGCGACGGCGTGTTCAAAGATCCGGCATTTTTCGAGATAGCGATTCCGGGATTCGCCTGTCAGACTGTCCTCCACGACCAGACGCGCGAATTCATCGGACAGATAGGTGCTCATATTGAGGATCATCTCGGCCACATCGTCGGGATTACCGGTATCAAAGAGACCTTCCGAGATGCCTCTGGAGATCACCCGGCTGATTTTTCTGGCCACGACCTTGATTCGCATCTGCAGCAGTTTGGTTCTCAGGATGATATTGTCGTCGCTGTAGAGGGTTTTGGTCATCAACAGGATGACCTCTTTGTTTTCCATCCGGTATTCGCCGATGGCTTTCCAGATATTGTTGAGTTCCACGAGGGCGTTTTCCTCGGGTTCGTCCAGGACCCGGTCGATTTCCTGGTCGATGCGCTGTGATTGACGGCGGATGATCTGATCGAGCAGGTCGGCTTTGGAGGTGAAATAGTGGTAAAACGTTCCTTTGGCGATGCCGATGGTGTCAATGACCATGGCCACAGAGGTCTGTTCGTATCCGTTCCTGTAGAACAGCTTCTGTGCGGTATCGAGGATTTCGTTCTTTCGCTGTTGATGTTCTTTTACGATTCGCGTCATGTCGTGACATCCTTTTGGTTTACACATACCGACCGACCGTCGGTCGGTATTGATAAGATAGGTTAACCTGGTTTAAAAGTCAAGATTTTTTTTATCGAGAACACATTTTATCACTGAAAACCGATTTCAGTGGCCCATCCGGATGATCCTGTTCATCCTGTCAGATCGTCTGCCTTTCCATAGTATATAAAGCCACAATAGACACTTTCCTTTTCAGGAAAGGTGATCATTTTTTTCTCTGCGGTTCTCTGTGAGCTCTGTGGTTATCATTTTTGGGTTGCAAAAGTCTATTTTGGACAAGAATGAGCCAAGTTGAATTCTTGAAACCGGATTGTCCTTTAATTATGTTACGGGGTGTCGTTTGTCTTGCAGGGTTTCAGGTTGGGTAGGGGCTGGCTATCCGAGGGATCGGATGAGCAGCAACACTCCGATGGCGAGCAACAGCGAATAGATGATCTGATCGAATCGGCCTTTGGGGAGCGAACGATTGAGCCAGCCACCCACCACCAGACTGATCAGGACCAGAGGGAGAGAGAGCAGATAATACCGGATCACCGTCGGGGTCCACAACCCGGCGCTGAAATGGGCGGTCATCACCAGAAACGACGTGGGAAAGAAAAACCCCTGCAGCGTCGCCCGAAAGGCCGCCGGCGTCCAGCCACGCAACGTCCCATAGATCACCACCGGCGGACCGCCCATATTAAACGCACTGCCGGTGATGCCGGCCAGAAAGCCGAACACAAAGGACGAGTGGTTTGACTTGAGCCTAAAGGGCGTTCCTGTGATGAGCATATACAGTGAAAAGATCAATATGACCAGGGCCAGCAAGAGTTTCAGAATGGAATCCTCTCCCCCCTTGAGTATGAACAGACCCAGGGGAATACCGGCCAGACTGGCAAGCAACAATCGCCATACGTTTTTGACGTCTATATCACGCCAGTGTTGAAGCAGTATCATCAGGATAATGGTGGTCCCCACCATGCCCACCAGTGGCGTGGCCGACCGGATCGGCAGCACCAACGCCAGCAGCGGCATGGACACCATCCCCAATCCAAAGCCAAAGGTGGACATGACCAGGGTGGAGACAAACACGATGCCGAGGACAACCAAAGTCAGTGGATCGAACATCATAGCGACGAGTCCCGTATTGGAATGTTTGGGGATTCGGATTGACGGGTTTTGCAGCTGTCATGACCTGTAAACAACACCGGACAGAGGTCCCCGGTCCTCATCAACGCAGAGTGCGCCGAGCACAAGCAGAGACACCAGACAGATTTGAACGGATAGCCCCCACATTTTCATTGAATGCCAGGCCGACAAGCAGTAGAGCCTCAGTATATCAATTGTAACCCTAAAAATCAATTGTAACCTTTTTCTACAGATCGCCACGGGTTCGTCGTTTTTGACCCCATATCCTGCAGGCGGCATAAAAGGAAACCGGAACATCGACATTGGGACCGGATAAATCCTTGAATTTGAGCATAAAATTTCGTATTCTGTTAATGGAAATGAAAATCATTTTCAATAAATACCGGGATTTGTTAAACAACTCATCAAAGGAGATCATATGCCCAGAGGACGTGGTGGCGGATCGGGTCGACGAGGACAAGGGGGCCGTGGGGGGCGGGGAGGAGGCTGGCGCCGTCGGACGAATCGTCTGCAGCAGGATAGAGTTTCATTCCGGCAACCGCTGTCCGGAACTCCGGATCCGACAGTGCCCGCAGAGGACACCGGTACTGCAGATGAACGAACACAGCTTAGGGAGGAGGCCGGGACGCTTCGACAACACCTGAGCGACCTGGAGACCCAGATCCACCGGATCGAAACGGACAAGACAACCCCGACTGTCGCAACCATCAATCCGGCACTCTGTACCGGTTGCGGTCGGTGTGTGTCGGTCTGCCCTCAACTGGCCATCGCTCTGGTTGAGAACGGTGCAGAGATCGATGCGGATCGGTGTAACGGATGTGGTCTGTGTATCCAGGAATGCCCCAGACAGGCCATCACCCTGAAGGCAGCCTGATACCATGTCATGAAGATTTTCAGGGATGAGGGTGGATATGATCGTCATCACCTGCGCCAGATGCAGACAAAAAGTGTTAAAATACAAAAAGATTGGCAAGGGCCGAATTCTCCGTTGCTATAAAGACCGAATCACCCGCGTCTACAGTGGACAAATCCGGAACGACCTGCGGTGTTCCTGTGGACAGCTGATCGGTATCGATGAGGGCAAATGGTACAAGATGAAACAACACGCCTTTGAAACCTCGGGACAGATCACAAAAGGATAGACCCAAACCCTCATCACCCCAAACGATGGCAGTACCCGTTATCTGGATTCTCCGGTCTTTTTGCAACTTTCCTTTTCCCCTGCCCCACCCGGCATCTCTCCTCTATCGACCGGACTATACAACCGAAACGATGTACAAATATCAAAAATTATCCGTACTCTCTCGCGAGTGCATGTGGTTTCCCTGTTGTCCCATGAAACGCTTTGCTGATGAGAACCGGCTGGATCCCGCCTGGATCGAGCTGTATTGCAAGGGACTGTGGTCCACCTGTAAACGCTATCAGATGGAGGAGAGGGGAGAAGCGCATCCGGACTGGATGCTTCCCGACGGATCGCTGGACGAACGATTAAAGCGATAACCCGTGATGACCGTCGAGGCCCGGGTGTAGACAAAGTCGTACTGGATATGTGACGTTCTATAGAGATCCCGATGGGCTTTGTCTTTACGATTACGTTTTCCCTTCCATCGAGTTCCCGCAATAGGGACAATAGGACCACTCTGAGTCCACGGTTTTCCCGCACTGGCTGCAGGTCTGTTTCAGATGAGCCCCACAGTACGGACACAGGCTAAAGTCCGGACTCACCGGTTTGCCACAAGAGGGGCAGGGATGAGGATTCGCAGACACCGGACTCAGTGGGGGCGTGATTTTCTGATAGTCGTTGCGCACGATGAGATAGATCAGCAAGGCGGTGATGTTCCCGATCAGCACCAACAACGCCCACAACAGTCCGCTCATACCACGTCGTCTGGCATCCTGATAGACCCAGATGATCACCGCAATCCACAACGTCAGCAACAACAGCAGAGGAACGAACATAACGAGTGAGGTCATTGGAATGTGAGGACCCGGTACAACGGCGGGACCGTGGGGTCCAACGATTCTGGATGCGCTACTGCCAAAGAACGGCAAGAGAATTGGCAAGGTCAGCATGGCAATACACAACAGCACTACGATGACCACTGCTATCGACAACGGGTTGTTCCGTTTATGTTCGGTCATAATCTGTTCTCCTGTTTATGATAACCCTTCAACACGTCGACGATGAACCATGTGTACAAGCAACGGACTCAACATCATCAACAACAGATTTTGCACAAGCAACACCGCCAGTCCGCCTGCGAGGATTTCGGGTATATTTCTGACACCCCATAGACCCCCCATCCCAAGCGCTGTCAACAACAGGAGATGCACTGCAGCGACAAGTGCTGTGATCCCAAAGCGCTCGGACAGACCAAAGCAGAGTACTCGCTCTCTCCAGGTGTGTGGCTCCTCATCGAGCTGATTCATACAGCTCTTCAGGACCTGCATCTTCAGGTCCGATGGCGTCGTGACCGCAGTCCCCCGGGAAACATTACGCCAGGTGGCCACTTGCTCCTGCAGCTCCCGGCAGGCCGGACATCGGCTCACATGATCCCTTGCATCGGTTGATAACGAGACGCCGTCCCACAGGTCCTGTTGAACGCGTTCACAGATCGGTTTCATGAAATTCCCCGAGTTGATGGCGCATTTTTTTTATTGCGGCATGCAGGGTCGCCTTGACCGTGCCTTCCGCGACTCGCATGATTTCAGCAATTTCCCTGATTTTAAATCCTTCCATGATGCTCAGCACAAACGCGGTACGCTGGCGTTCGCTCAGGGTTTGCAGTCCCCTTTGCAGTGCCTGATGAAACTCCCATGCTGCATCAGAAGACGGTGTGCTGGCGATTTCACTCGAAAACTTGTCTGACGGGTTGGTGAACAGCAGTCGTCGTCGCCGATCGCGACGCCAGGCATCCCGACAGACATTGGCGGTGAGGGTCATCAACCACTGACGGGGTTTCCGGACCGGCTTGCCTCGTTGAAGATGACGGGTCACCCGAAACCAGACCTCCTGGAACCGTTCCTCCGCAGTCTGTTGATCCCTGCACAGATAGACGCTCAGCCGATAGACGGATTGTTGATGGCGATGATAAAAATTCTCAAAGGCAGACCGGTCGCCCGCTTTTATCTGTTGCAACAGATGTTCATCGCTGTTCACCGATTCCGTCTCCTGTTGAGTTGCTTTTCATCCTGATAGACGAACCACTTTCAAAAAGGTTTAGGGGAGACATGGAGATGATATAAAAATGTGTTATCAAAATGATGGTCCCTGGCGGTTGATCAGGTAGGGTGACGGTGTATAGAACAACCATCGCAATGTGGCTATGGGGTCGTCCTTTTACCCGGTGCCATCCGGCCGCTGTGCCCCGGCTGCGCCATTCCAGGATGATGATCGTCCATCGTCCAGCCGCCACAGGCTATGATATCGTCAAATCGACCGCCGGCGCGGATATCGTTCTGTGTCAATATATGATCGCCCACATAGCGTCGACTCTCGCGTTTGCCCGGCAGGAATCCGACCCACTCCAGCGCCCAGGTGTCCGCACCGTGGTCGCCGTGGTTTTTAATAGGGTCCCAAACACCAAAGGCGATTTTCAGCAACTCATCCCGATTGGCGTCGGCATCGTGTATGGCATCGCCTTCGCCACCGATCTCGATCCACCAAATGGTCTGCAGTTTAAAAAGACGGTGATCCCGTTTCGGCAGATCCTCGTCGGTTGTATAGATATGAGCCCAATAGGGCGGAATATAGGATTGTGTATGCTCTGTCTCCCGAATCTGGAGCAGACAGCTCATACCCATCGTCCTGTCATCCGCCTGCTTTGGAGCGATGGATTCACCGAACTCAGCTGGCGTTGCCACCGAGAACCGGACGGACATGCATCAGCAATACCCAAAGTCCATGGCGGGTGGCAGCGACTGCGGCACAAAGCCCTGACAGTCCTTCTCCCACCACACAGAGATCAACATGATGATAAAGAGTACGGATAGCCGCTCCTTTCAAACGCAGAGATAACGGTTTGAGGTTTGAAAACAGTGGTGTCCGGTTACCGGACACTCGCGGTTCAAAAATATAACTCTAAAAAGCGGATTGTGCAACAGAGATCCGGATCCGTCAGAGAACGATCCGGGTCATTTCGGACTTGCCAGAGGGGAATATATGTCTTATATTTAAAAAAGCTATTCTCGTTTCCCAACCCTCTTTTCTATTGGTGTCCACATTTTCTATTCCGTCATGCCCGCGTCCGGATGTCTGATTCGGGAACGATCCATTCCGTATGGCGGAATGACCCGGACTGTATCGACGTGTCTATCCATGGAACACGTTGCGGTTCGATGATGTCCCGTATCGATTTGAATCCAAATCCCGCTGGCAACTCACCCCCAGGATCAGGG
>CAYPUH010000121.1:0-12379 GCA_964413725.1 uncultured Cytophagia bacterium | reverse complement strand
GTCTATTGGTGATGCCGTCTTTTTCGATCTCGATGAGGATGGTGTGGAAGACCCGAATGAAGGGATGATCGATAACATCAGACTCTTTTTGCTGGATGAAAATGGTAACCCCATCGATACAACTTTTACGGATCACGAGTCAGGCTATTTGTTCGACAACCTGCCGTATGGTCGCTATACAGTAAAGGTCGATACGACAACCGTCGATAATTATTACACTCTGACCTCTCAGTCGATCACTGTCACTGTGGATCTAGACCCCGGCGACGACTATCGTCTCGCTGATTTTGGATTCTTTCATTATATCGGCGGATTGTGCGGAATCGTTTATCATGATGCCAATTTTAATGGCATTCGGGATGAGGATGAATCCGGTCTGCCGGATGTTGTGGTTCGCTTGTACGATGAATCGGACGTGTTGGTCGCCAAGTCCAGTACTCGGGACAATGGGCGTTACAGCTTTCAGAAATTGGATGAGGGCCGGTATCGAATCGTCGTCGATTATAGCTCTGTTCCGGAACATTATCGAAACACGACCGGGCAGTCTGAGCAGATTGCAGATATCGGCGACAAGGAGAAGCAGTGTGGACATGAGTTTGGGTTTGCCTATGACAAGCGGAGTGAATTCAATCATCTCGGTGACCACCGGGAGGTATTTGCCTGGTATGAACCCGGTTATGCAGATGCACAAAGTGATTCGACTCTAAGACAGTGGCAGGATGCCTATAGCTCTGTTGTCCAGGATACCAGCTTCTGGGGATTGTTCGACTCGCATCAGGAGCATCAGTGGGAGTATGACATTCTGCAGGCCTGGCTGGCCGGTATCGATGCTTTTGTGGTGGACTGGCAGCCTGGCGCCGGGGATCCGTCCATCGGATTTGAAACCGTCTCGCTGCAGGGATTACTCGAAACCGCGGATAGGCTCAATCGTCAGTACGGCGATCAGGGATTTGATTTCCGGATCATCGCTGCGTATCATGATGATCCTCTGGATCTGGTCGATGAGCGGTTCATGTTTCTGCAGGAATCGATTCTGCACCATCCTGCGTATTATGGTGTCGAACGAGGTCTGTTACATCCGCTCTTTATCTTCCATGAACCCGGCGCGCATTCTGCTTCCGAGCTGCGGGCGATGGTGGATCAGTATCTGCCCGAGGACATTGTCCTGGCCTGGAATGAAGGCTATGACTGGGATGTGTTCCGGGAAATGGATCTGCTCTATCCCTGGGTCCAGCCCATGAACAAAAATTGGGATGCAGAGAATGGTTCGCGCTGGGGCGACGAGTACCTTGATTTCGAGTATGCCAATATGAACAGGACACAAGGTGCACACGGCGTCTTTTTCGCCATCGGCGCGGTCTGGCCGGGCTATGACGGCCGCGGCAAAGAGGGCAGCGAAGAGCAATGGATTGATCGTCAGGATACACTGGTGTATCACAAGACTTGGGAAAAGGTCTGTCATTATGAGGGCGAGCTCGAAATGCCCTGGGTCCTGTTGCAATCCTGGAACGATTACAATCAATCCACACACCTCGACTTGTCAGTAAAGAATCAATATCGTTTTCTCGAGATGACCCATGATCGTGTCGGCCGGTACGAGTCGATTTGTCAACCTGAATTCGAACGCGATCTCGCCATCGTGGCCACCCAGCATCTTCATATGGCCAGGCTCATCGCCCGTCAACGACCACAGGAATCATGGATGATCCAGACGGCCATACATCAGGCCTTCCACGCACTGATGCAGGGCGAGTATTACAAAAGCATCTCCATACTCGATCTGGTGATCGGCATCGCACCCAATCCCATGGCGATCGACGTGACTGCAGATGGAACGTTAGAGTGTTCCTGGACCGCCTCACCGTATGCGAGTTCCTATCAGGTCCGGGTTGCGACGGATTCATCGGCATTAAGTTTTTCAAGTGATTTGGCGTATCGACAGTACGAGACCGGAGAAACGTCGATAGTGCTGGATGATCTGGACCTGACCCAGCCTTTTTATATCGGACTGTCGCCTATAGTTGACCTGGACATCCCCAGCAACTGGGCCTGGTATCAGAATGCTTACACCGGTGGCGGTATCTATCGTATCGATTCACAAGGGATTTACAAAATCGAAGAGCCCGCGCATACGGTGAATCATGAGATGAGCGTGAAAGAGTTACCCTCAACGATCTCTCTGGCGCCCAATTATCCAAATCCCTTTAATCCGGAAACCACCATCGAATATACACTGGACAGATCACAGCAGGTGACCCTGACGATCTATGATATACAGGGACGCGAGATCGAGCGTCTTGTGGATCAGCGTCAATCTGCTGGAACCCATCGGATTCGCTGGAATGCGGCAGGTTATCCCAGCGGGGTCTATCTCTATCGCTTGCGTGCCGGTGCCATAACCAAAACCAGGCGCATGTTGTTGGTAAAATAGAGTGCCGGGACCTCCTGTAGGGGGTCGTTCCCCCGTATGGATATGCATCGTTTTGAACAGGCTGGTTGAATAGAGTCAACCAGCCTGTTTTTTTATAGGGGGGAGGGGGTGGGCAGGATGGGTCTCTTGATCGAACCAGGCAATCTTGCCCGTCAGGATTGATGATTTTAAATTTATGGTTGAATTAATCAGACAGAATTGTTATATTAAAAGTCTTAATCATACTAGCCTCATTATAATGATCCCGGATTCTGTCCATACAGAATCCAGGTAAACTGTCGTGTTTGGATCGGTTTTGCCTGCAGGGAGCGCTGTTTTCACTCAAGGGGTGACGAGTTTAGAGTGTATTGAGAATTCGGTACATGGCACCGAGTCCGGGCATACCCTTCCTTGTCAGCAATAAGAACCAGCGATGTGATTCGGGTTGGTGACTGTAGAATGGTGTATTTTGGACTGGTATCGTGGTAACGCAGAACCATACTGACCCCGTCAGGCCCCATTCTGAACCGTAGCGCAGTCTGCTCGATGGACTGGAGAACCCATTCTGGATAAACCGTGTTATCACTGGTGTGTGGTTGATAAAGCGGACACCACTAGAGTGTTTTAATGGATTAAAGAATGACCCTTGGTTACCCTGTGCGATGACGGTCCGGGTGTAAGAGTGATCCTGTGTCGCGAACACGAATGGATATCATCGTTCCAAATGGATGAGGGTGATTCAAAAACAGACGGAGGATATTGATGGAAGTAAAACTGGATAACCTCATCGAAAAGATCAAGGCCGATGGTATTGAGGAGGCCAATCAAAAGGCTGATGAGATCATAGAAAAGGCCAAAAAAGAGGCTGCAGATCTGAAAAAAAAGGCCCAACAAGAGGCTGATCAGATTATCAGCGATGCCGAAAACGAAGCCAAAGGGTTTGAGGAAAAAAGCAAACGGTCCCTGCAACTGGCTGCCCGGGATACCGAACTCTTGGTAAAGGAGAAATTGACGGCATTGTTTGATCGTTCTTTAAAGAGTCAAGTCTCAGAAACTCTAAAGCCAGACTTTTTAAAAACGCTTATACTCAAGGTTGTGGATCAGTGGAAAGAGAATGAAACCTCTCAAATTGAGTTGAGTGAGGAAGACAAAAAACAGCTCGATCCTCTGATTCAGGATACGTTGAGAACCGAAATCAAGGACTCTCTCACCCTCAAAGTCAGTGATCGGGTGACTCGTGGTTTCCAAATCCGTATCGAAGACGGAGATGTTTACTATGATTTGACCGATGACAACATTGCTGAAGTATTGTATCTGTTTTTAAATCCCAAATTAAAAGAGATGCTGGATGGCGACAATGGATAAGTATTATTATTTGGTTTCTCTCCTGCCGACACTGGTTTTCAACAAATCCCCAGAGATATCCTTTGACTATTTCATGACAGAAGCGGAAAAGTGGACCAGCTCGCGGGATCTTTTAATTCTTTCAAATCTTGATATCAGTGATGTAACAGACAAGCAAAGCGATACCCGTGTTTTGCGGCAATACAAGCAACTCGAAACAGCGTTGCGCAGCGATTTGGCAGAGTGGCGAAAGCAGAAACAAAAAGGTAAGGAATACAAACCTTCAGCGTTTCCTGCCTCGCTAATCTCTGATGTCAATCCGTTGCAAGCTGAGATAAATTTATTGCGGTTGCGCTGGGATTTTTTAAGCGAAAATGAACGCGAACATCACTTTGACCTGGACTTTTTGATTTTATACAACCTCAAGTTACAGATTTTACGACGCTTGATGAGTTTTGACAAAGAAAAAGGAATGGAAACATACAAAACAATGTACAAGGTCTCGATATGAAAAACAACACGGGAAAAATTGTAGGTATTAATGGCAATCTGATCACGGTCGAATTTGAAGATCGCATCAGCCAGAATGAAGTTGGCTATGCGATTCGTGACGGTGAGCAGTTAAAATCCGAAGTGGTTCGGATTGAAGGGAACAGGGCTTCCCTGCAGGTGTATGAGAATGCCAGGGGTTTAAAAGCTGGTGACACCGTCGAGTTTACAGGCGAGATGCTTGCCGTTGAACTGGGACCGGGATTGCTGGGGCAAATTTATGATGGTCTCCAGAACCCTCTTCCCCAAATGGCTGAAAAGTATGGATTTTTTCTGCCCCGGGGAGTAACCATGAAGGCTCTGGATGACACGAAAAAGTGGGAATTTACACCTGCTGTGAGCCAGGGCCATGTGGTACGTGCCGGGTCCTATCTCGGTTCTGTACCGGAAACTCACTTTCAACACCAGATTATGGTACCATTCAATCTCCAAGGTGAGTTTACGGTTGAGGATATTGTTGCAAAGGGGGACTATGCGATCACGGATACCGTTGCCACCATTAAGAATGAAAAAGGAGAGTCCCATGACATCGCCCTTTCTTTTGAGTGGCCGGTAAAGGTCGCGGTCACGGCGTATAAAGAAAGAAAGCTTCCGGAGGAAGCGTTGGTGACCAAAGTTCGCATCGTGGATACATTTTTCCCCGTCTCACGTGGTGGCACCTATTGTATTCCGGGGCCGTTCGGTGCCGGGAAAACCGTGCTGCAGCAGATCACCAGTCGCTATGCCGAGGTGGACATTGTGATCATCGCAGCTTGTGGAGAGCGTGCCGGTGAGATCGTGGAAACCATGCGAGAGTTTCCAGAATTGACCGACCCCAAAACCGGTCGATCGCTGATGGAACGAACCATCATTATTGCCAACACCAGTTCCATGCCTGTGGCAGCACGCGAGGCGTCGGTTTATACCGCCACCACTTTGGGCGAGTATTATCGTCAGATGGGCCTGGATGTCCTGCTGCTCGCCGATTCCACCTCACGATGGGCTCAAGCCATGCGAGAGGTATCCGGCCGGTTGGAGGAGATTCCGGGTGAAGAGGCTTTTCCTGCCTATCTGGAATCTCGCATTGCGGAATTCTATGAACGAGCCGGACTGGTCGAACTCGGGGACGGTAAAACCGGAAGTCTGACCATCGGCGGTACCGTGAGTCCCGCGGGTGGTAATTTTGATGAGCCGGTGACACAGAGCACCCTCAAAGTGGTCGGTGCCTTTCACGGACTCTCCAGGGACCGGGCCAATGCACGACGCTTCCCGTCTATCGATCCTCTCGACAGCTGGTCGAAATACGAGAGTATCGTACCCGAAAAAATGATTGAAACGGCGAGGGACTTTCTATTTAAAGGCAATGAAGTCCATCAGATGATGATGGTTGTCGGAGAAGAAGGAACCTCGCTGGACGATTTTGTTGTCTATCTCAAATCGGAATTTCTGGATAGTGTCTATCTGCAACAAAATGCTTTTGATCCGGTTGATGCGGCAACGGCACCAGAACGACAAAAATACGTCATGGAGAAAATTTACGATATCCTGACTCGCGATTTTTCGTTTGAGGACAAAGACGCTGCCCGAGACTTTTTTACCGATTTGCGGCAGAAATTCGTCGACTTGAACTATATTGCCATGGATACTGATGAGTTTAAAAAGCAAGAAAAGTTGATTGATGACTTAACAATGGTAGAAGAAAATGAAAAAAGTTCATGATAAGGTTTTATCCGTTTCCGGAAATGTTATTACCGTAAGAGCGGAGAATATTGGCTACGACGAACTGGCAGAAATCACGACATCACGGGGAAAGTCCCTGGCTCAGGTTATCAAAATCGATGATGATCTCGTCTCCCTTCAGGTGTTCGCTGGAAGCAAGGGCGTTTCTACCCGGGATGAAGTCCGGTTCTTGGGACACCCCATGCAAGTATCTTTTTCCGAGAATATGATGGGACGGATTTTCAACGGGACCGGCGAACCGCGTGACAACGGACCGGCTATTTCTGAAAACACCATTCCCATCGGCGGACCCTCGGTAAATCCTGCCAAACGTATCATTCCGGAACGAATGATACGAACCAACATTCCCATGATCGATGTCTTCAATTCATTGGTGGCGTCGCAAAAGATACCTATCTTTTCCGTGTCCGGTGAACCCTATAATGAATTGCTGGCCCGAATCGCCCTCCAGGCCGAGGTGGATATGATCATCCTGGGCGGAATTGGGTTAAAGTTCGATGAGTATATGTTTTTTAAAAATACCCTGGAAGAGGGAGGAGCGCTCAGCCGGTCTATCTTTTTCATCAATACCGCCTCGGAACCCGTGGTTGAAGGATTGATGGTCCCTGATTTGTCTCTGGCGGTTGCTGAAAAATTTGCCATGAATGGCAAGGATGTCTTGGTCTTGTTGACGGACATGACCAACTTTGCAGATGCTCTAAAAGAAATCGCTATCACAATGGAGCAGGTCCCGTCCAATCGTGGTTATCCCGGCGACCTCTATAGTCAGCTTGCATCTCGTTATGAAAAAGCGGTGGATTTTGAGGGTTCGGGTTCGATCACCATTCTGGCCGCGACCACGATGCCAGGTGATGATGTCACCCACCCGGTTCCCGATAATACCGGATATATCACAGAGGGTCAGTTCTATCTCAAAAATGGGCGTATCGAGCCCTTTGGCTCTTTGAGTCGATTGAAACAGCAGGTCAACGATAAATCCCGAAAAGATCACCGCGCCATCATGGATGGAATGATTCAGTTGTACGCCCAGTACCGTGAAACAGAAGAAAAGCGCGCCATGGGATTCCAGATGAGTTCCTGGGATGAAAAATTGCTGAAATATGGTACACGGTTTGAAGAGGGAATGATCAACTTGTCCGTGAACATCCCTCTCGAACAGGCTCTGGATCGTGGCTGGCAGATTCTGGCGGATTGTTTTAACCCCGGTGAAACAGGTCTGAGATCCGAGCTGATCAAAGAATTCTGGCCTAATTCTTCGGAAGAGAAAGGCGAATAGCAATGGCTAAAGTCAAGTTAACCAAAAATGAGCTCAAGAAGCAAAAGGATGATCTCAATCGGTTTACTCGGTATTTGCCTACGCTGGAATTGAAAAAGAAGCAGCTGTTGCTGGAAATTTCCAAGATTCAACACCATATTGAGCAAATCGAGAGAGAAATACAAGAGTTGGATGAACGGGTTGCCAGATGGGCCGATGTGTTTGCCGAAGATGTGGAGATGGACTCTCTGATCGAGGTGGAAGAGATCAAGACCGGAACACGAAATATCGCTGGCAGCGATATCCCGGTATTCGAAGATGTTTTTTATAAAGATATTCCAGTGGATTTCTTTAATACACCCCTCTGGATCGATGCCGGTATGGACGTGGTTAAATCTCAGATCAAAAACCGAGCCCAGTTGGAAATAACCCGAAAACAAAAGCAGGTCATTCAGAAAGAACTCCGGATTACCATCCAACGGATCAAACTTTTCGAAGAGGTCAAGATCCCGGAAGCAAGAGAAAATATCCGGACTATAAAAATTGCTCTGGCCGATCAGCAGACCGCAGAAGTGGTTCGGGGCAAGATTGCAAAGTCGAAAATTCAGAAAAAGAAAATGGAAAGTCCTCTGATATGATCGTAAAGATGAAAAAGGTTACCTTGCTTACCGAATCCAGGTACCGCGAGGTAATGCTTCTCCATTTGCGCCAGTTGGGCGTTTTGCATCCGCGGCTTGTTGACCGACCCGGTTCAGAGGACATTATCCGGGCTGAATCTGAACTGGAAAAAACCGACAAGGCATTGTCTCTTGTCGGGAATGGCGATGAATCCAAAATGCCAGCCCCGGATGACGATCCTGCTCACAGTATCAAAACCATTCTGGACCGCTCCGCGCAACGGGATCATCTGTCCCAGGAATTGGACAAGAATCTCGAAATGCTACAATGGTATGAAAATTGGGGCGAAATGTCCTACGAATCCCTGCAGACATTGAACGAGAACGGTCTGTTTCTTCGGTTCTATGTCTCCGATGAGAGTTCTCTTGAGGATATCGAATCGGACAAGCTCTATTTCGTCATCAAAGATGAACAAAAAACCGTTCGCTTTGTGTTTGTGACACGGGATGAGGATGAACAGCTGGATTTTCGGGAGGATCCGATACCCGAGATCGAGCTTTCGACTCTCAAAGACGAGATTGCGCGGTTAAACAAAGAAATCTCCCAGATTGATTCCTTGTTACAGGATTTAGGATCGGTTCGACCTGCGTTGAATGACTACAAGGCCGAGTTGCAAAAAACACTCGAGTTCAACCATGTGGCTCATAGCATGGATGGACAGGATACTATTATTTACCTGCAAGGATACTGTCCAGAAGATGCTGTGCCCCGTATCGAAAAGATGGCCCAAAGCGAGGGTGTCGGATATGTGATCGAGGATCCAGATACCCCAGAAGATGTCCCGACTTTGATTCGCAATCCCAAATGGATGCGGATTATAGATCCTCTGTTCAAGTTTATGGGTACGCTTCCCGGATACAATGAACAGGATATCAGTTTGACCTTTTTGGCTTTTTTTAGTCTCTTTTATGCCATGCTGGTTGGAGATGCCGGATATGGGCTTATCATAGTGGGTGCCACTTGGCTGTTTTCCCGAAAAAACAAGACCGCTCCACGTGAAGGCTTCCGACTGATGTATTTGCTCGGATTTACAACTATTCTGTGGGGACTGTTCTCGGGCACGTGGTTTGGCTCCGAAGCCTTGTCCCATCTGCCCATTTTGAGGGCCTTTATCATCGATGAGATATACAGCTTTTCAGACGTCAATCAGAATATTCTGATGAACATCACATTTATTATCGGTGCTGTACATCTCTCTGTTGCCCGATTGCTGGCGGCATTTAAAAAGATTAATTCACCGACAGCGATTGGTGAACTGGGCTGGGTGGCTGTTTTGTGGTCTATATATTTTATCGCCAACTCGTTTGTGCTCGGCAAACCCCTTCCGGATTTTGTCGGGATTTTGTTTCTGGTTGGCGTGATCCTGATCGGCTTTTTTACCCATTTTCAGAAAAATGTCCTCAAGGGCTTTTTGCAAACACTTTCCAATCTGCCATTGGATATTATCAACACCTTTTCTGATGTCGTTTCCTATATTCGTCTCTTTGCAGTGGGGTTGGCTACTGTTATCGTCGCATCCAGTTTTAATGAGATGGCTATTGGAACCGGAATAGATTCAATTCTCGGTGCCATTCTTGCTGTCATTGTCCTTTTACTTGGGCATGCCCTGAATATCACGCTCGCCATGATGTCGGTATTGGTTCACGGTGTGCGTCTCAATATGCTCGAGTTCTCCGGGCATGTCGGTATTCAGTGGTCTGGTAAAAAGTATACTCCGTTCAAAGAATAGATTTCATCAACACATACAATAGGTTATCACAGAAAGGAGCAAGTAATGATCGAAGGATTTGGTGATTTCAGCGTGTCTCTGGCCATCGCTGCTATGGGATCGGCATTTGGAACCGGTGCTGCAGGACTGGCAGCTATCGGTGCCTGGAAACGAGCATTCGCTCAAAACAAAGCTGCTCCCTTTATTTTGGTCGCCTTTGTAGGCGCGCCTTTGTCTCAGACCATTTATGGTATGATATTGCGAAATTCAATCCAGAGTGCCGATCTGCCACCGGAAACCTATCTGCACCAGCTCGTGATCGGTGTCTTTGCCGGTTTGGCCATGGCCTTTTCCGCGTTCATGCAAGGGAAAGCCGGTGCAAAAGCAGCCGACGCTCTTGCAGAAACCGGTAAGGGATTTGGTAACTACATTATGGTCCTCGGTGTGATCGAAACGGTCGCTCTGTTTGTGATGGTATTCACGATGACCGCTTTGCCGTCCGTACCCTAATTTGAATCGTATCCGGTCCGGATAGCTGTCAGGTGACATGACCCGAACAGCCGGATACAGGGTGGCTGTATGATTTGGTTACCCTCCTCGAAACCATGCTATAATGGCAATGCTGGTATTGTCGCTCCCGGCGTATAAAAATGAGCTGGCCAACACACATGAACTATTGCTGTTGGCCAGCTTTTGAGTGAGAGGCCGACTGTTTCGGCGACAAGTGAGTGCTGACCGGGTGGGGAGGAGTTGATGTGGACTTGTGGAGTCTTATACTCGATGCTTGGCAATACAAAAAATTCGCTCTATACATTTCTTTTTTTAATCATTCTTTTTCCGGGTATGGCTTTTGCGTCTGTTCAAGAGGGCTCCGGAACAGGTATGACCCATCGAATGATGATGCTGGCGATACAACTGGGGATTATTAGTCTCGCCGCAAAAGGTGGCGGTGTCTTATTCGAAAAACTTAACATCCCGGGTGTTCTGGGTGAACTCACGGCCGGTATGATCATTGGTCCCTTTGCCCTGGGTGGCATCTCTTTCTTTGGTTTCCCCCAGGGCTTGTTTCCCAGCTATTCTTCCTTTCCGGTTTCTCCTGAACTGTATGGATTTTCGTCCATCGCCTCTATCCTGCTTTTGTTTATGGTTGGGCTCGAAACCGATATCAATTTGTTCAAACGGTTTTATCGGGCCGGTGCGGCTGTGGGAGTAGGCGGGGTGTTCGGCTCTTTTATACTCGGTGATCTCAGTATGGTCATCTTTGGTGATCTGATACTGGGAATCTCCGTTGGATATACGCACCCTTCAGCCCTTTTCATGGGAACCATATCCTCCGCCACCTCGGTGGGCATCACTGCTCGCATTCTCTCGGAAAAACAAAAAATCGGATCTCCTGAAGGCGTGACGATTCTTGCAGGTGCTGTAATCGATGACGTTCTGGGTATTGTCGTTCTGGCCATCGTACTGGGTGTCATCAGTGTCTCCCGTGCCGGTGGCATTATCGATTGGTTTCGTATCGAGCTCATTGCCGTTCGCGCCATCGGTATTTGGCTTATCGCCACGTTTACGGGATTGATGATTGCAGGAAAGATCAGTGCCTTTTTAAAAATGTTTAGTGGGAAGACCGCTATTGCCCTGATGGCCTTGAGCCTTGCCATGATTCTCGCCGGTTTGTTTGAACAGGTAGGACTTGCGATGATCATTGGTGCCTATGTGATGGGCTTGTCTCTTTCCAAAACCGATATAAATTATGTGGTCCAGAATCAACTGCACGGCCTGTACAGTTTTCTGGTTCCCATTTTCTTTTGCGTGATGGGTATGTTGGTGGACTTTGGCGCCATCAGCTCCGCGCCCATGCTGATCTTTGGATTGGCCTATTCCATTGTGGCGATTCTGGCCAAAGTGATTGGCTCTGGATTGCCTGCATTGTTTTTTAATTTTAATATGCGCGGAGCGATCCGTATTGGATTTGGTATGTTACCCCGCGGCGAAGTGGCCCTGATAATGGCTGGTGTGGGGCTCGCGGCTGGTGCTTTTGAACCCGAACTGTTTGGTGTCTCTGTTCTCATGGTTCTGATTACCACCATGGCCGCACCGCCGGTTCTGGTTAATTTGATTAAAAGTCCTCGACAGGGTACACGAAAAGATGTCCAGACAAAGGAAATCAAAGAACTTTTATTTCCCTTTCCGAACGAAGAGATTACCGAATTGTTGGCCAACAAAGTCCTCAAACTCTTTGAAGCTGAAGGATACTTTGTGAGCTTGATCGATCTGGACCGTTTGCAATACCAGATGCGGCGGGAAAACATCGTTATCAATTTTAGCCGACAGCCCAACAAACTCGTTTTCCATTGTGACGAGTCTGAAATGCCTCTTATCAATGCCATCATGTATGAAGTGATCGCTGAATTGGAAAAAACGGCGGAGGGATTACAGAAACCTGTTGATAAGGCAAAGATTGGCAAGAATCTGTTGACATCTACCCATGAGGGGGAGATGAAATATAAACTTTCTGAATATCTCATACCTGAACTTATCGAGCCTGAATTGAATGGGACGAACAAGGAAGAGGTGATCAAAGAGTTACTCGGTTTACTTAAAAAAGCGGGTAAACTGAGCAGTGTCAGGAAAGCATGGTCTGCTGTCTGGGAGCGTGAACAGAGTATGTCCACCGGCATGCAATACGGTATAGCGATTCCTCATGCCCGGACGGATA
>CAYPUH010000120.1:9620-12420 GCA_964413725.1 uncultured Cytophagia bacterium | reverse complement strand
CCGATGAATGGAGCGTCCCGATTCGGCTTGAGCTGCAGGATCAATACGCTGTGAATTCTTTCGGTGTGCATCCGAATGCCACAGATGATTTCGATGCGGGCCTGGATGAATTGGCGCCCCCGCCTCCCCCCGATGGCATCAGCAGCTATTTCGAATGCCCGGCAGATCCTCAAATCCATTTACAGACGGATCTGAGATCGCCGCAAATAGATGCGGAAACCAACACCATCTTGTGGAGCCTACTCGTCAATACCGAAGGAACAACAACACTCTCCTGGGAGTCTTCTGCATTGCCTCCCCGCGGCCATTTGCTCATCTGGACAACGGCGGCCAACAGCCGAATCAATATGAGACGTCAGAACAGTCTGACGGTGCAAGGCAGTCAAACGATTCGGATTTCTTACTCGCTGCACACACCTGTCGGATTCAATTTTACCAGACAGGGTTGGCATATGGTCTCGCTGCCGGTGCTGCCGGATAACGCTCAAGTTGCCACTCTGTTTCCCAACCTGCTTGGCGATCAGGCATATGAATGGAGTCCCATGCAGGGAGAATACATCCCGGTCTCCGAACTTTTGCCCGGACATGGTTACTGGCTTCCTATACAGGAGCCTGCTTCTCTGGAAATTTCGGGCGAGCCTCTCGATTTTATCCAGTTGTCACTGCAAACAGGCTGGAATATGATCGGGGCTCCGTTTGATATCGCTTCGGTGCAGGCCGATCCAGAAGATGCGATTCCCTATCAATTCATCGAATGGGACAACGCCAATCAGTCCTATGTGGTGGCCCAGAACCTGTTGGCCACCCACGCTTACTGGGTATGGGCTCGCAGCAATTGTGAATTGATTATCTATAGCAATGAGAATGGCGCTGTCCAAACACAACAGACTTTGGCCAAAAGCATGAACTTTGGTTCGCCTCCGCCGCCACCCTTTCAGTTTACCGATGTCGAATCCAAAACCATTCAGCCCGGTTCGTTTACGGTCCGACAAAACTATCCCAATCCGTTTAATCCGGCAACGTCGCTGTCCTATACTCTCGCTCGGGATGGTGAGGTCGACATCAGTGTCTATACGGTTCAGGGAGAAAAAATACGAACGCTGGTCAACGAATGGAAAACAGCAGGTGAGCATAAAACCCGTTGGGATGGGATGGATGGACACGGAACAAGCGTCCCCACTGGTCTCTATCTCATTCGGGTGAAAACAAAAGAACAGACAAAAACCGTCAAAGCATTGCGACTGAAATAAGATCTATCCCCCTCCCGGGAAAATGCGTTTACCCGGGAGGGGGAACAGATTGTATCGCGTCGCTGTGATTTGAAACCCATCGATGTGACTCTCCTGAGTTGCATTTTTATTGACTTTACCTGCCTGATGACCCTCGATTGCCTTTGTTTCCGGTATGTCGGTATGCGTTCCCCGCCTTTATGGTTTCCTTTTACCACACAACCACTGCGGCTGTGGTTTTCCACCGTAAAGTTATTTCCAGTCTTCGTTTAAAGGATACATTCCGAGGTGTGCTGCAAAAAAGGCGGCCCCACATGACAACGCATCATGTGGGGCGCGTAAAGGGATGGGGATATAAACAGATGGGACAGAGGTGCCTATTTTATCCGCATGGCTTTGATGGTTTCGATCCGATCCCGGGTTTTCACGCGGATCCAATAGAGCCCGCTGGGGACGCTGGTGCCCGTTGCATCACATCCATCCCAGCGGATCTGATGCTCTCCGGCGGACTGGTGGCCACGATACAGACGGTTGACCCGCTTTCCCTGCAGGTCATGGACCGTAATCTCGACCCTGCCCTCGCGAGCCAGGGTATAGGTGAGGACCGTCGACGGGTTGAACGGGTTGGGATAGGTTTGTCGCACCCGAAATGTGCCGGGACCGGAAGGATCGGACTCGACCCCGGTGGGATCATCAGGCGGGGGCGGGGGTGCACCGGCGTTCGGGTTGTGTGCGGATTTGTTGAGCTCGGGAGGATTGCTGCTATCAGCACTGTAGAGGATCAACTCACAGTCGGCATGAGCCCAGATCCAGTAGGCTTTGGTGCCCCGGAGGGTCTGTGCCTCCTGATAGGTGCCGGTGGTCTCGTTTAACTCTAAAACCGGATTCACCGGCGCATCGGCAGGCAGGGTCTGCATGGATCCGATATCGAAGGGGGCTCCGATCAGATTCCATCCCGGTTGCAGCGTCAGATGCATAAAATCCAGCGGCTCGCCGAGGACGTCCTGCGGCGACGGATCGTCCAGGGCCACCCAGTACCCCCTGCCGGGGTGCAGGCTCGTCACCGTAGTATAGCTCCCCTGTGCCGGATCCCATTCCCAGGCCTGATTCCCACGCAGGGAGGAAAAGAGATCGGTCAGAGTATCGGTATCCGGCAAAACGGGCAACGAGATCATATGCCAGCCCTGCCGGGTAAACGCGTAATTTGCAGGGGTTTTTATCAACCATGTGATTTGAACCGTCTGGCCGGTCTCCACTGACAGCGTGCTTTGATGACGCATGTTGACGGGCGCCGACCCATCCGGGGGATGTATCAAAAACAGCCCCCGCGGTGGAAATCCACTGGGATCCCAGGAGAGGGTGGGGGTTCCCTGTGCCTCTACGGTCATCGTCCAGACGATATCATGGCTCTCCGGATCAAACTGCGGCGACCGGATGTCGGTTTTCAGATGCACACCCTGCGGATCCGGTGGACACTCGAAATAACTGCCACCACTATGGGGCGGGGAGGGGATCTCCTCATCCAGGCCCGGATCCATATCATCTGTAGCGTCCGGATGAACGCCCAGGAT
>CAYPUH010000120.1:0-9520 GCA_964413725.1 uncultured Cytophagia bacterium | reverse complement strand
CCGTCCGGCAGATCTCCATAATCATAGATCGCTTCGGTCATGCTTCGCTCGAATTGGGCTTTCATCAGGAACACGTTATACGGTCCCCACTGCGACATGAGAAAATAGACCGTCTCGCCGTTGTTTTCGGTATAGGTCTCGTGCATATAGGCGCCATAGGGAGCCGGATATTGGCTGCTGCTGACCACTTCGATGGGTTCACTCCACGGACCGTGAGGCTCTTCCGCTTCGCGCAACTGGATCGCGTTGGGAGTTTCGTCGTACAGGTACATCATGATCCATCGTTCCAGATAGGGATTCCATATCACCGAGAGTTCCCCCACCGGAGCGTCGACGATCAGAGTACCCTCGTATTCATTGGCACTCCACCCGCTTCCCGTATAATACTGATACGCTGACGTGTCCAGGACATTGGATGGCAGGACCCGGGCCAGCTTGACGCCGCCAAAACGGCCTGCGGGAATGCCCCAGAAATAGAGATATCCCGAATACTCGGCAACCGTGACCTGGATAAAGTTGCTGTTGCCGGGCCATCGGGCGCCCGAATAGGTCCAGGTGTGTCCATTGTCATCGGAATAGGTGATTTCAGCGTGGTTGGTGTACCATACGCCGGATGGCCCCCAATAATTGACCGACATGTACCACAAAAACTGGCGATCCTGAACGCTCCATCCGGCGGTGGGGATTTTGGTCACCTCTCCGGAGCCGTCGTTGGGATCGTGATGGCCGGGTACCAAGGCGCGGGCCCGACCCCAGGGGTCGGTGATCCAGCCATCAAACGTAATGCCGTCGGAAGCTGTGAAATCGGTGGTATAGGCCATGGTGTTGGAGCGCCAGTCTTGCGACCCCGGAGACCCGGGATATCCAAAGGTGTCTCCAAACAAAAAATAGATCCGGCCGTCACTGTGCGAAAACATGCTTCCCAGATCCGTCCCGTACACATTCACCGCACCGGTGTTGTTCATGGACGGCTGCCCGGTGAGCTGACCAACCTGCTCGACAGAGACGATTCGGGTCATCATGGAAGCGGGGGAAACGGGTCCCCCGCTCATCGTTATTTTCTTCGCGGTGCGTACGGGCGGGGCATGCTCGAGTGCGTGTGTATACAGAGGGGCAGCGAGCATCAAGACGGTCAGCACGGCGGCGAAACGTTTGGTCATGGCGTGTCTCCCGAAAAGTAGAGTATGCGAGGTACCTGTGTCGAAACTCTAATTTACAAAGAAAAGGATCAAAAATACAACCCTTTCACGTCCCCACCACCCAGGAGTGGGGAGTGACAGTCCGGATGGGTCGATTGAAAAGAGGATGAATCATCTCTGTCCAAAATACTCAAAATCATTCTCTTTATGAATTAAAAATAGGGCATGACTACATTTTCTGAGTCAAACTGTTAAAACAGATCGATAAAAAAATTTAACACAGAGTTACGCGGAGAAAAAAAGAGGACACAGAGAGAAGAATCAATTTAAAAAGAATTATTTGAACAGTATTTCTATCGCTTTGAAAAATGTTGCTAAGGTGATCATTTCAATGATTTTAAATTGCTTGACAAGAGACAAAAAATGATTTTTCAGTTTCAAACCATCCATACCCTTTCTTTCCCGTTTTTTCTCTCTGTGGTTCTCTGGGACCTCCGTGGTTATCATTTTTGGGTTGTAAAAATCTATTTTGGACAAGAGTGATCCTCTTTGTTAATTAAAAATATGGCATTTATAGATGTGTTGAGCTAAATGATCAAAACAGGTCAACAAAAGCGTTACAACAGAGGTTTACATGGAAAAGAAAGGGTCTGACCTCTGTCTTCCGACCTCCGTTTTCCTGTTTGGGCTTCACCGATGGTGGATACTCAGAGACCGGATCAGCAGAACCAGCGTGCTCATTTCTACCGCAGCAAAAGCATCTTCCGGCTGGCCCGATAGTGCTCCGTGCGGATGTGGTAAAAATAGAGTCCTGCGGGCACCGCCCGGTTTTGTTCATCGACGCCGGACCAGTGAACCCGATAATGACCCGCAGCCTGTGTCCGATCGACCAGGGTACGGATCTTTTGTCCCAGGACGTTATAGATCCCCAGCGTCACCCGGGTCTGTGCGGGAATTGAGTATTCGATATGCGTCCCCGGATTGAACGGATTGGGATAGTTTGGCGCCAACTGGTACGTCTCGGGCGTTGAGCCGGAAGACGCATCCACAGCGGTATGTTCGACAATCATCACCACAACCTGTTCGGTGTGCCCGGTATGGGCATCGGTGACCGTGACGACAAAGGTGCCGGTGGTCATCCCGGCGATAAACACACCGTTCTCGTCGATGCTGCCTCCCGTACACGTCCACTGCGGGTCGATGTCCACCGAGCGGCTGAACTGATTGTATCCCTCGGCCAGGAATGTAACCGTATCTCCGGGCATGATCACCACCGAATCCGGTAACAGCGAGATCGTCGACAGGGCCATGCTGCCCGCAGCGACCACAAAGCGCGCGATATCCTGACTGCCGTCTTTGTTGGAAACGGCACTGACCTCCACATTGGCCAAGGTGCCGGGAGCGATGCCGGGGGGAATCATGAACAAAAGCTGACTGCGGCCACCGCCGTCCTCGTCCAGTGAATCCGTTTTCTCGGTGGTGGAATAGAACCAGGAGCGATTGGCTTTGGCCTTGAATGTGATCTCGTCGTTGGGGGTGGACCCGTTTTGAAAATACAGAGCGACGGGAAACAAGGCCCCGATGGTGGCCAGGCAGGTGTCGTCTTCCGCGAACGCCACCAGCGCGGTCTGGGTTTGGCGCCAGTTTGCATAATTCACGCCTGCGCTCACCTCATCGCCCGAACCCGGACCGGTGCTGGACGGGCCGCTGGCCGATCCCCACCAGTTGTCGCGGGCATCGATGCTCTGTGCCGTGCCGCGATGATTTAACCCGAATCCGGCGTTGTTCATAATATTGTTTTTGTGAAACGTCGGCGTTCCCGCTCCGTCTATGACGATGCCGTCTCCGCCATCGCCATAGATCGAGTTGCCGATGACCGTGGCATTGGCGTCGGTCAGGTGAATGCCGGTCTCTGTGAGAGTGTTGTCGTGGATCCTGTTGCCCGCAATGATTTTCCGGGCATCAGAATGATACCGGTTGCTTAACCGGATGCCATCCTCGTTTTCATAAATGTCGTTCATGAAAATGCCGAGGGCGCTTCCCCTGTCATCGAGTCCGGTGCCGTTGTGATGGATATCGCAGCTGCGGATAGTGCCATCTACCGTGATATAGATGATAAAACCGGTCTTGTTGTAGGCAATGGTATTGTCGACACAGAATATATTGGCACGGGCACATTTGATGCCCACCACGTCGGTGTCGTCCGGGTCGACCAGAATAGGGCCGCCATGAATATCGGTACCGATACGGTTGTTCAGGATGTGCAGGTTGCCCACCCGGGTACCGGTAATATATATCTGTTCGTTGTCATGTCCGGAAATCGTATTTCCCATCACAACCACACCGGCGGAATTGTCGATCCTGAGTCCCGTGTCGCACCCCCTGATCGCCCGGGTGCCGGTCGTGTCCGTTCCGATCTTGTTGTCCAGAATTTCATTCCAGCGGTTGCCGGCGGCAATAATACGGCAATAGATACGGTTTTTGCCGTACCGATACCTGATGGCACCATAAAGATCACTGTTCCGAAATTGACAATGAATTATGCCAAATTCAGTGCGATTAAAAATCAGGCGGGTGATTCTCTGATCGCCATTAATTGCGGCGGTCCGGAATATACCAATAAAAACGGTCTGGTCTGGAAGCCGTATCAACAAAAAGCAGGACTGACGCCGCAGATACTCAATCGTGTATTAGAAGGCACTCCCGCCCTTTTACTCCCAGACGGTCAGGAAGCTGTGGCTGCATATGGTGAACTCTTGGGAAAGGCCGGCTGCTTTGAATATCTCGGACATGTGGGAAATGTCCGTGCTTCCTGGATGGGCAGTTGGTACTTTGTGCACGAGCATCCGGTCATGAACGGGTTGCCGGTTATTACGGCAATGAAGAGCTATTATCAAACACCGGTGAGCGGTTCGGATGGCATACTGATCGACGGAGATAATGTCGAGGTCTTTATCGGTTATGGCAGGGATCATGATATTAATATCGGGGCGGCAGGACTGACTGTTCCTTTTGGCAAAGGCCACATCGTGTTTCTGTATCTCCCCGGGATATCCAATCTACAAGCCGGAACCGCTTCACCGCAGCCGATCATTATGCACAGGTTGCTGGCAAATGCGATGGGTTTTCTTATAGCTCAATAAAGAAAAAAGGATAATGGCATTGCATCGGGACCTATATTTCGCATCTTGCGGTTCATGGGCGCCGTCCATTACTGGCGCAGTTCAAAATCCGCGACCAATGGTAAATGATCAGAAGCAACAGCACTATCCATGCGCTCAAGTCTGGCCTGGTGTAGCAGGGAATCTGTTAAATTAGGTGTCCAGAGAACGAATCGATTGGCCAATTTAAAAACACTGTCCGTATAAAAAATAAAATCCAGGCGTCCGGGAGAAAATTCGCTTTTATCATCCCGCCAGGTATATAGATCGCGCGAGGTGAGGTGAAAAGCGCGAACATCAGCCAGAGCCGTGCCATCCCAGTCTGGTTGTGCAAAAAGTCCATGTTCAGCATCTTTCTTACCCGTGCCATTTTTCAGCAGGTGAAACTGGCTGGCATAACCAACCAGATTAAAATCACCTGCAAGAATGATGGGTGTTTTATGTCGAATCATCCATTCGGATGACTGTGCCTGCTGGGCTGCAATAAGCCTGTTCATCAATGCGGTCGCTTTTTGCATGCGAGCTGAATCGTTGTCACAGCACGCCAGGTGACTGTTGACAATCCAGATATTCTGGTTATCAGACAAGGCAATCAATGTATAGAGATCCTGATCGAAAACCAAAGAATCAGTGATAGGAAACCGGCTCACAAGTACTTTTCCCGGGTGTCCAAAGGCATTCCAGCGTGTGGAATCCGGGCAAAGTCCTGCCTGGTGCCACCACTCCAACACCTGCTGGGCCGAATGGTCATAGACTTCCAACAACAAGACGATATCCGCCTGTATTGCCTGGAAGAGGCGTTGAAACTCGTATGGTTTTTTAAACAGGCCATCAAAAAGAACATTATAGACCAGAATACGGATATGCTCCGGATGATGTTTTGTCATGGACCGGCTATGCGACTTGTAGGGTATATCTTTAATTTGATATGAAAAAAGATCGGCGCTGGAATCCGGATGGGCTGTCAACGCAATACCAATGGATTGGCCTGGGCGCGGTGAGTCCAATGTAGTGAGGGGAATTAAAAGCTCAAAGGTTCGGCTCGAAAAAGTCGGCATAGACCGTAAGAGCAAATCCGACTGGGAGATGGGTTCACGGGTACCGTGGGCATAGCGGTATCCCGTCCTCTTTCCAAAGCAGTAGCTGAGATCTGGTTTTCCGCACTGTATTTGTGCATCATTGTCGAGATCAAGCCAGAGCGTGAGGGAATTTCGCCGCTGTAAATTGATCTCTTTATCCAAATCAATTTTTAGATAAAGATAGCGGCTATCATTAATGACTGCCACCTCTTGAAGCAGTGAATGCGATCTGCCATGGCAGGGCACGAGCTGAACAGGGAGCGCGTTCCAGTCATCGAATGCTCCATCCAGCCAGATGCGAATTTCGCTCACAGATCGATCACGACCGGAATGATATCCGCTAAAAAGTATAAAAATTAAAACCAGAAAAAACAGACTAGTTTTTCCCCCTTTTTCGCAGGATAAAGATATACATCGTTTCATGAACTCAGCTCCCCACACTGAGAGATGATAACATATCTTGGCGATACTGTAACATGGCGCGATAAATACGCACATTGACCAGCGCACCGGTGATGCCGGTATGATCCTCGGCCACATGCGGTTCATCCTCTATATTATATCGTGCCATCAATGAATCGGCAGAGAGATCGGTCAATCCCAGCCCCCAGAGCATGGAGGGGATATCCAGGATATAATAATGGAACATTTCCCGCCAGCTATGATTTGCAGATCGAAACAAATGATCCAAAAATGCGGCATCGAATTGGCAGTTATAGGCGACCATGAGTGTATGTTTGTCACCGGCGTTTTTGTGATGAAAAGCGAGAATGCTATCGACAGCTGCATGTGGCGAGAGAGCACCCAATTTTTTCCATTTTTCGGCATCAAAAGCATTGCAGGCATAGGCAGCTGGAGAAAGTCGTTCCGGGTGCTCGGGTTGAATACGCAGAAACAGGCTATCCAGGGCGTGACCCTGTAAATCGGTCATCACCATACCGATGTCGATCATTTCATGATACCCAGGTAAAAGTCCGGTTGTCTCGACATCGATATGGGCCAGCAGCCATTTATCCGGTTCTTTTGCAGGAGACGGAATGGATTCGGATCCCTCAAGTCGTTCCAAATAAGCATCACTAAATTGGGGAGAACCGCAAGAAACGAGTGCCAGTATCGAGCCAAGCGCAAAGAGGCCGAGAAATACTCTGTTCATACAATTTTCCTTTGCATAATAAAGAGCCGTTGCGATGACTTGTAATGTAACATTATAAGGGATTATCGCAACGGCAAATCAGTTAAATTTTATCAAAAGGTTATTTTATCATGAGCATACGTTTAGCGTGAATGAATGACCCGGCCTTGATGCGATAAATGTATACGCCAGATGGTACTAGGGAGCCTGAATTATCGCGGCCATTCCAATTGACAATATGTTTGCCCTGCGCGACAGCGGCATCAAGCAGGTTGCGTACCAGCTGTCCGCGTAGGTTATATATCACCAATTGCACGTGTTCATTCTGCGGGATCGAGAAATAAATTCGGGTTTCCGGATTGAACGGATTTGGAAAATTTTGTTCCAATTCATAGGTCAATGGTGCAGAAACCACTGGCTGCTGAACCGCTGTAACCTGACCCAAATCCTGGGCATCCCGAATTTCAATCTTGTGGCTGCCAAAACTAAATATGAAAACACCTTGAATCGACGAGATGCGATCACCCACACGCAGGGTATCACCACCCACAAGGATAATCTGTTGATCTGGATCGATACTAAGAATATCAGCACTCACGGCATCGTCATCTATAAGACAGACGCCCGAACCGTCATCGACAGAAAAATCAAAATCGTTGATACTGGTTATGGTCGCATTGGTAATTCGAACCAGACATCCTTCATATGACTCGGCACTTTGGCTATTGCTCGCCAGATCTCCTGTGCTGACCAGGATGGATTGGGGGAGCTCGGCGCCTTTTTCCAGGATGACAAGACTATCAGGATCCGCTAAAAGTACCGTATTGTTGTCCCATTTGAAATGCCAGTCTGGATTATAGTCGGTTATTGTTCCATACACAGAAACCCTATCGCCACGTTCAAGAGCGGGCAAAGCGCCAAAAACAATCAAACCGCTCCATGGATTTGCCGCATCCTGAATTGCCGTGCCAGAATAATGACTGGCAAAGGATGGATCGGTCGTGACAATGCCGGTGATACGGATTGATTGTCCCTCAAACGGGCTATCCGCCAGAGACCAGGGCGTATATTGGATATCGGCAATGACGGGTGCTCGATCCAATACTTTATAACTATAGTTCATCAGCGCGGGTTTGGCGGGATCATAGCTGATCTGTCCGTTTTCATCGGTTGCCTCGACATAATAATGCACGACTTGACCGGAGGCATGCGCAGGTATCTGGCAGTGATAGGTATCATCCTCTCCGGCTTGCATTTCGAGTTGATTATATTCTGTTTGCTCACCTGTGCGATAATATAATGTAACGGCAGTAATATTTAAATTTGAGGTCACCTCGGTAGAAACAGTCACCAATTGTTGTGAAGCAGGTGCTGCCGCATCCCGTTGTGTATTTTTGATGGCCGGCGGACCGATGCCCCACACAATATCGCTGACATAGACAGGAGTCAGCTTATAAGTCGTTGAATCACCATACGAGCCCCAGTTATGATAGACCCATCCACGTATCGAATCAGCTATTGTTCCCAGAGGAGGAACCTCATAGTTTGCCAGCGGATTGCTGGCATCATCCACAGCAACGCTTCCTGTTCCATCATCTACAGCAAACAGTTCATAGGCGAGATTCACATCCACCACAGTGGCATTGCCAACATGAACAAATACATTTCCCCATTTTTCAGCAGTAACGGGCTGGCGGAGATCTCCTGTGGCAACTGAATCGATGGGAGGAACTGAATTTCCCGTACTCAGAATATTGATTGGGCTCGTCATCCAGAGTTCCGTCATGTTACTCTCGTTGGTTGTATACTCGTCAACATAGCCGCTCATTTCGATATAATCCCCTTCATAGAGATTGGGATAAGCAGTCGAATCCGGATGGTAGGAGAGAATTGCCGACCAGGGCCCACCTTCGGGTTCAGATACGATAAATTTGATTCCGGCTCCCTCATCACCCATACGGGTCGGCAGTGTAATGACACCTCTGACCATAACCGTGTCACCATCCATATAGCTTGAATCGGAAAGATGATCGTTCGGGGCCTTTAATAGATCACTGTAACGAACGTGTTGAATCCGCTGAATGCGCGTATATGGGCCCTCTTCAATGATATCATTGGCCAAGCGTGGCAGGATTTTGGTATTGGAATAGGAATAATCGAGCGGACCGGTAACAGATTGAACCATACTATAATTCGCCGGAACGAAAAAATACTGGCCGGCGCCGACACGGCAGGATCCGCTGCCATCATCAATTTGCCATTCGCCATAACCCAGATCAGCGTTGGTGATCTGGGCTTGTCCAATTTGTACCAGGCAGCCTTCAAGGCTTTCAGCCAGCGCACCACCTGTGGCAATATCACCGGTATTGACCACCATCGGTGTGATCGCCAGGGCCGAATCCGGTTCGATCGTGAACTCGGTTACATCGAGAATTTCTGTGGTGCCATAATATTCTGCAACTTTGCCGGTAAGGGTTACTTTATCTCCCTGAGCCACCTGACGGTCTGGATCGAAAACTTTGATACCGGACCAGGGAGCATTGTCATCCTGAACAAAATAGAAATAATTGTCATAAGCATAAGGCTCGGCGGTTACCGTGCCCTGAATAGTGACGATCTGATCAACCAGCGGGGACGCACCGGAAACGTCCTCAGTAAATTGAATATCCCGTATTGGTGTCACTGTGGCCAACACAGGTGAACTTGTGATCAGGCACAACATCAAAATAATCATCAAACTGCGCATGCTGCCTCCACATTTGCATGAATGAATAAAGAATAAAAATGAATTAACGACTAGAGCTGAGACATTATTGATTTGTGAATCTATGTAGAATGAACAAGGTGGTATTATTCATAAAACAGGAGCATCGTACCGTATCATTTTAAGCAATTATTTGAAATCACTGGTGTCCGGTTAGCGGACACCAACCAATTGAACTTTAAAAAATAACAATAATTTTGTACCATTTGATTCAAGTCGATTCTGTTTTTCGATCAATATAATTG
>CAYPUH010000119.1:0-12622 GCA_964413725.1 uncultured Cytophagia bacterium | reverse complement strand
GTTTTGCTCTCCGTGCTGGCAGTCTTTTTCTCTGTATTTACCCTGCACTTGATTATTGATTTCGTCCCCAAAAAGGACTCGCAGGTGCCAGGGCTACTCGAAACACCGGAGGATATCTTTGATCAGTAAACGCAGGATTGGTTTGAGACGGCTTTTATAAAAGGGCTTCAGAGGGGAAAAACCTCCTGCCCGAAGGAATTCGGACAGGAGGACCAGTCATGCAAAATCGTAGAGATGGAAAAACGCGACCGGGGAGCTCACGGCGGTCGGTGTCCATCCTTAGGCGTTGTTCACATCTCCGTATTCAGACACCACGCGCTTGAGCCACGGCATAATGATAAAAATCACGATCACGGCGATCATAATCAGGCCGGTATTGGTCAGGAAAAAATAGGCCTTGTTTTCAAAGGAAGTCCACATACCTGACAGGACGCCGGAAAGTTTGTTACCGATGGCGGTAGCCAGAAACCAGCCTCCCATCATCAAGGCGGCGATTCGTTTTGGACTCAATTTGGACACCAGGGAGAGTCCCATAGGGCTGAGAAAGAGTTCACCGATGGTGATAATGCCATACACACCGAACAGCCAGCCCACAGAGGCTTTGGTGGCACCGCTGCCGGACACCACGGCCGCAACCACCATCACCAGCATAGAGATCGCGGTGATAAACAGACCCAGACCGATTTTGAGAGGTGTGGACGGTTCTTTGTTGCGTCGGCGCAGGAATCCAAATAATCCAACCACAAGGGGGGTCAGAATAATGATGTAAAACGGATTGATCGACGCCTGCAATTCGGTTGGCCACAGCTTCAAAGAACCGTATTGCTGGCGATCTTCAGGCGTGATTGTCAGCCAGTCGGGATCGGAAATATCATCCGGTTTATAGGTCAAGCCACGGGGTAGGATGCTGCCATAATTGTCGAAATAATAGCTGGGACCCATTTCCGTACCCAAGACGTTGCCGTGCAGACCTGTTTTTTTGACCTCGCGCGGCACGGTAGAGACTTCTTCCACCATCTCCATTTTGCCCAGGACCTGTGCGATGACCGGACTGGCTTCCCGATCGGTATAACTCTTGGCCCAGTACGTCAAGGCGGATCCACTCTGATGGAAAATCGCCCAGAACACGATCACCACCAGAAAAACGGAGAGCAGAGCGGCAATGGGCTGGCGTTCATGATGGTCTGCGGTCCGCCAGATATTAAAGTAAAAAACAAGCAGCGGAATACTCAGAAAGATAAAGGCATCGGTGGAATCCGCACCAAAGATATTATTGGGTATGAGCCATCCGATAACCGCGAAAATGATGGCGGGGACAAACATTTTGAGAAAAATCTGGCCCATGGGCATATCGGTATCCCGTTTCTGGGCGATCTTGTCTGCTTCTTTCAGATTGGGAATGGCGAGATTGCCGAATACAAACCAGACGATGCCGATAATCATACCGATACCGGCGGCAGCAAACGCCCAGCCCCAACCATACTGGATGCGCAGGTAAGCAGCGACAAAATTACAGACAAACGCACCGATGTTGATCCCCATATAAAAAATGTTAAATCCTGAATCCTTGAGATGTTCATACTCGGGTTTTTCATACAGCTTTCCCAACAGAACAGAAATATTGGGTTTGAACAATCCGTTTCCCAGAATAATCAGAAGCAGTGCGACGTAAAAGAACACCACAGAATTGGGTACGGCGAGCATCAAGTAGCCGGCAGCCATGAGACTGCCTCCCATCACAATAGACCGTCGGTAACCGAAAACGCGATCGGCCAACAGCCCGCCAAAAAACGGGGTCAGATAGACCAACGCCAAATACGATCCATAGATGTCTGCGGCGTGTTTTTCGCTCATGCCCAGTCCGGGGAATTTCTCTCCGGAACCGGCAATCATGTACAGAGTAAATATACCCAGCATGAGGTAAAAACCGAATCGTTCCCACATTTCTGTAAAGAACAGCACCATCAGTCCGCGGGGATGTTTTTTAAACATGCAGACTCCTTTTGATTGTGGCGGTTTGTAAGAGACTGTTTACCCATGATTTCAACTGACGCAGGATCGTGTGTCCTGTCCGTACGATCCATTTACAAGCCCGTTAACTTAGAAATTTTAGATCAAAAAGCAAACAGTGTTTTTGCATCCGGCACGGGTAGTATAGACCTGAGAACGGATGCATACCGGCAAACTGTAACGCATGGGATCATATGGGGTCCGGAGGACCCCAGGGGTGCAGGCCCGTGGAACGGGATCACATATCAGGTTCCCGTAACGCTCTTGTCAGATAGTTGGATGGATAACGGGTTCCTTCCAGGACCTCGGCGACGCCGGACTCGTCCCAGCGGGGCACCACCCATTCCCACACAATCTCACGATCCCGACTGATCTCAAACACTCGCCCCGTGCCCGCTTCCGTGATCAGAATATTACCGTTGGCCAGAATCTGGTGTTTGCCTCCCAATTTGGTAAAAAACAGCTCCTCCGACCGGTCGCCATAGACAACCGATACCGAACGGCTTTCCGGATCCACTCTCAGTATCTGTGAACCATCCTCGGTGGACTCGTCGTCACAGTGGTCATAATCGTTGTTAAAGACCAAAATATGTCCGTCAGCGGTAAAGTCGGGATCATGCTGCCCGAAGAACGGATGGGTAAGACTCCATTTGACACGATCGGTTCGGCCATCCAGAACCATCACGGTATGGATATGTTTAAGTGATATCAGAATATCACCGCTCTGAAACCGCTCAAAAGCCGCCGCCTTGTCCGGCGCCAAAATCTCCACATCGTTGAGATGCAGAACATCGCCCGTATTTTGTAAACGTGCCAGAAACATCAATCGTTGATATCCCGATTGATATAATATATCCAGAACCGAGCGCTCCGACAATATCTTTCCATCCGGTGACAGTTCGAGAATGGTATCCTCGACAAATGGCGGATCAAGACCCGGCCAATCCGAATTTGACTGTTCATGCCATTTCTGACCACAGCTCCAGATCCGGCCCCGATGATCCTGAAACAACGAATGGTGGGTGCGATAGGGCAGCTTCCAGAGAACACGACCGAACCAGTCCATTCTCACACAACCCAGATATTCCAAATTAAACACCACATCGCCGCTGGGAAACAAAAGAGAGCCGTGCACATAGGTCTCGTGTTTCTCATCCTTGGATCCCGTGGCATAGTCCTGATGAGGAGACTCTGACCAGATTTGTTCGGGATTGGCGTTCCAGCGATGAACCGGGTCGCCCTGCAGATCAATCAATCGCAGTTCGAGATTCCACTGCTCTCCGTGCCGAAACGGTGCCGTAATCAGGGTGAGTCCCGGACAAATCGCCCCGGAATCGAGAACCGTTGTACCGTGACGGAAGTAACGAGCCTCGGCGACGTGTGAGGGACGCTGGGTATCCTTGTGATCGGTGAGCGCTCGTTTCACCCCTGACATCACCTGGCTGATCTGCACCCGATACAACCGGGCGATCATCATCCCGGCCACAAAACTGAGAAGCGATATCGAAAGGATAAAATAGATCAATAATAATTTGTCTTTAAAAGAGCGCAAAGATATATTCAAACGTGTCATGACAGTGTCTGATGTTCGGAATCCTCTTGGTATGCGCGGATTCGCGGTGTGGTGATCATTCGCTTATTAGATATCGTTTTCGGGACAGACATGAATCGTACCAAACAGTACTGTTTGTCATTCTAGTTTTGAAAACCTACATATCTTATATGTCAAAGGCAAATACTATCTTCATCGGAGAGACTGTTGTGAGCGAATGAGGTAAGCTAACATGCACAAACGGTCAAGACCGCCGAGTCGACTTGAATGAAAACAGGGTCAGTCCATGGGACTGACCCTGTTTTGTCGTGTCGAGGAGGGGTGTGTGATAATTGTGGGATCATCACCCACCTCCTCAAGTGTGAAACGAAAAAGGAGAAATCGTAGAGACAATACCGTTATTTGATCAGCAGCATCCGTTTCATTTCAGTCATGGACCCAGCCTGCAGGTGGTAGAAATAGACACCGGACGGCAGGTTCGAACCATCAAAAGTAACCTGGTGGCGGCCGGCACGTCGATATCCATGTACCAGTTCTGCAACTTGTTTACCGGTGATATCATAGACCCGTACAGTGACATCCGAAGCCTCTCTCAACTGAAAGGAAATTCTGGTGGTCGGGTTGAACGGATTGGGATAGTTGCTCAGCACAGGACCCGAACGTTCCTCTAACGTCAACGGGTCGGCTTGCGACGCGGCAACAGGACCGGTCTTATCACTAGTGTCCACGGCAAATTCCACAATTTGAGTCATCCTGCCCTTTGCCACAGGAGCCAACAACCGCAACTTGATATAACGGGCCTCAACCATCTGACCGAGGTGACACCATTGCATCTTGTGGGTACCGTATTTGCGCTTAAAGGTGCCCACCACCTCAAAATCCTCCATCTCCGTACCGGTATTGGAGACCAGTACCTGTATCTTTCGGGTTTGATAGGCCACATGACCGGATTGATCGTCATCCGTACCATTATCGGTCTGAAACAGGGCGTAATCGAATTTGTAAATATTCTGGTCATAAAATTCAAAAATCGCCCATGGCACATCATCACCGGTGCTTTCATCGGCACAGGCCCAGACGGTACCGTCGCTTCCCTCTGTGTCCTTGTCGACGGCATTGCTCCACCCCATATCATGCTTGTAACCCTGCGCTGTAGGGCTACCGGTTACAAAGACCAGGTCGTTGGGTTGAAGCTCCATGTCATCACCATCACCGGAGGGGGTGATCACATTGCTGCCGAGCATGTCGAGGATCTCGTCGCCGGCAAAACCAAATAAGACTTTTGGAAAATTCTGATTGGCATTGACCACCACATCGGTCGTAAGACCACCTGTAGTGCTATAGACACCAGCCGGAAATTGTTCTGCTGGCAGCTCTATGGTATAGCTCCCCAGAATCAAATTCGTAAATTCACATTTACCATTATCTCCGGTCAGGTGTTTGGTGTCCTTACCCGGTTTGGGCAGACGTACCAATACATCCTTTAATCCAAGCTCTTTGACATCGATCTGGCCGTTTTCATTTTCGTCATAAAAAACAGTAACCAAAATGCCGGGTGATTGTATGACCTGCCCATTGTAGATCCAACCATCGGCGAACTCGATATCGCCCTCGAATTGATGAGCCGTCGGCCCAACAGGAGAATCCCAGTCATTGATTCCCACAAACAAGGTGCCATTACCCTGATTGCGAATCGCATAGGCATTCTGCAGCATTCCCTTGTCGATCCATTTATTGTTCTGAAACGTAATCGTCGGAGCATTGGCACCGGCACGCAACCGCGGACCGTTCACCGGACATGCGCCAGAGTTGTTGTAGATAAAGGTATTGCCACTGACCATCACATTTTGCGACACAGGTGTTCCCCATTCTCCTCCCCAGAGTTCGAACAGATTGGCACCATAGGGACACCAGGGATCACCACCGTCAAAGACATTGTCGACCACTTCACCCCCGACGATGCCGCACTGAAAGGCGGTATAGAAAGAATTGGTAAACGTATTGCCTTTCACCGAAAGATCACCCACTTTACCCGCATTCATGGCAGTAACATTGATGCATTCATTCTCATGGAACCGGAAATTGGTCGGGGTTCCAGCAGCCCAAAAAATAAAACCGCCCTGCGTTCCCTCTATTTTGTTGCCCTTGATGAGCAGATTGGTAAAATCAGCGGCGTTACCTCCCCCCCCCAGAAAGAACATGGTCTTGTCCTGAATCATGAAATAATTATTCTGGATCACCCAGTCACGGTAAGACACCGCTCCCTCGGTCTGAAAGACATTGGATCCCGCTGATGAACAATCGACGATATTGTTGATGAACTGAAAGCCGTTGGCATCGTGATTGTTGTTCATCCAGCGATTGCTGGTGGGTTCGATGCGAAATCCGTCGATGATGACATTGTCGCACTGCAGCTCAACGGTAGATCCCCCTGCGCGCCAGATGGTTTCCGGCCCTCGCGCTCCCGAGGTCCCGGGAATACCGGCATTCGCACCCTGCAAGGTTATGGATTTGGTAAAATCCATGTACGCATCGGTGTATGTCCCGGCAGCCACCTTGATGATGTCCCCCGCATTGGCTGCTGCATAGGCGTCCTTGATGGTGGCATGATCCGCGGGGACATTAAGCGTCGATCCCATTACTGAACCAAGACCAATGAATAAAAAAATCAAAATTGTAAAAAAATTCTGTTTCATCTCGACCTCCCGAGGTCTCATTATTACTTTTGAAATACATCTAATCTGTTAGGTTAACTAGTGGGACTATTGGAGAAATGCAAATCCCGGTCAGCCAAAAACCCTCCTTACCTGCGATACCACATTCTTTAGTATAGATATGAAACAGCGATGCGAGCACTCGGTGCAAAAAGTAAAGAACTGGTGGTTCATCTCATTTACCTCCGTGGATTAAAATGTGTTGCCGTTCCAGGGTTCGCTGCACACCTAATGGCAACATCATTCTTGTTTTTGGGAGGTTATGTAAGTGCAATTAATGTGCCATATGAAAATGTCAAAACAATATGACACTAACTGTCTGGTTCTTTTGACAGCCAGATAGCCATTACACCTCAGACGCCGTTGATGACCTGCAAAATATTGTCATATACCAATCATAATGTGGTGAAATAACCATGTTATCGTTCTGAGGGCGTAATTTTTTAACGACAGGATGGATTTGTCCGAACTTAGACTTGAGCAGCTTGTTTGTAAATAGGGGCCTTGCTGGATGGGTGGTGGTGTGAACGAATGTGGGAACAATACCCCGGGCCCGCCGCTATCCTTTTTGAAGCAAAACAATCGCAGCGGATGTCAAACAGGTGGACCCAAAAAAACCGGTTCTTTCTGCCTAGCGTTTCCCCTCACCGCAGAAAAACAACGTACTGAAACCGCGATAGCCGCCATAGCCTTCCGGCCGGTAGCCAGGTGCGGTCAATATGGCTTTCGTATGGGGCATATCGCGTCCCATACGGTTGTGGTAGTGATTATAAACGGACTCCCAGATCGGCAGGCGCCGATGGCCTGTTGCCATAACCCGTTTGGCGGTGCCTTCCACCCCCTTTAAAAGTCTGTTATCCGCTGTGGAATAGAGATCCACCCCCTGATGCCATGCGGTTTCGGCAATGCCGGCAAGACCACCGATACCCATCTGTTCGTGTCCCTGGTCCCGCAGCGTCTCCTGGGTGGTGCTGTCCTCCCGGACATAATAGGTCATTCTACCGTTGCCGACACCCTTTAAATAGTAATGGACTGCGTGATTAAAAATAAACGGATCATCCAGATAGATGCCCATGGAGACCAGACCCTGACCGATAAGAGCGTCCCAGTTGCCGTTGTAGGCGGGGATGAAATCCCGTAACAGCGGCCAGTAGACGGACCGAAGCCAGGTTTCGAACCGATCCTGATCCGTCTGCGGCCAGCCCGCATCGCTGTGTCTCAACAGTTCGGCGGCATTGGTGAATTGGATGCATGTGGTGCCCCCGGTCAGCTTGTCGTTGCCACCAGTAATGGCGGTGTTGGTGGACGCCCAGGCATCGAGGATGTCCATGGCGGTTTGTGCGTATCGCAGACTGTCGGTGAGCAGCCACAACTGTGCATTGATCAAGGCCGCTTTTGCGTCCCGGTTGATCTCCTGATACCCGATGCTAATGCTGCGACTGTAAAAACCGCTGCGTTTCAGAGTGTCTACGGGCGACGGTTGATAATCCGGTTGAGCGTATTCATGGTTCCGTGCCGCAGCAAAAGCCTCGCTCCAGGGCGATTGCCCGGTCCGGATCTGTGTCCGGACAAACTCGATCTGATCGCGGGTTACCAGGATACCGGGATGAGTAAATTTTTCGGGAGCGTATGAAGGGGGCACAGAGGGCACATCGATGAGACCGCTGATCATAAACCTCGGTTTCAGATTTTCATAATCCTCCACACTGGCCAGCCGTATCCGCGTACCCTCTTTATCGGCCTGAAAACACAGGACGATATTATAGTCTCCGTTTTCAAGTTTTGCCTTGACAAAATCGGTCAAGTCCAATTTATAAACGGTATTCGGATTGGCAAGCAGTACAGTCAAAAGCGGTTCGGGGTTCACATCAGGACGATTGTTCCAGGTCAGCCGGGTTTCGTTCCAGTCGGCGTCGGAAACGGCATACACCGAAACGGATCCGGCGGCAATGCTGTCTTTGGTCTGGACATGCAGAATGGCACGGTCCACCCTGGAGAATCCAGGCATAAAAAATTTTAGATAGGACATTGCTGTCCCATGCGTCACTCTGAGGGTTTTGTTCTGTGCGAAATTCAATGCCGACTGATTTCCGGCCCGAACCGGCGCGTCATCATTGGGTTCCACACCGATAGTGACATGAGAGGGCTCCCACATCGAGCGGGAGTTATGAGGTGAGCAGGACATCATCAAAGTGATGGTCCCCACCAGCATAACTTTGATCAGATTATACATAATACCTCTTCCTAGGTTTGAAAAAAAATAGAGCCGTAAGCGGGGCATCGCAACTGATAAAGTGAAATCCTGGTTATTAGCGGACTGTTACAGAAACGAAAGTTCAAAACCGTCAAAAGTCCCAATACTGGGCAGTATCCAATTTTTCGCACTCCCTTCCAGCATCGAAATAGTGAAACCGAAACCGCTGCTGCGCTCATTCTGCTGATCCCATACATCGTGACGAACGAGAATCGAGGTAAAACTATCCGACAGCCCCGTTCTATTAAACAAGAGTCGAATGGATCCGATCAGACATACCAGCCTCCGGCGTGAGAAAAATTTCGGGACCTGACTTTCATGCCAAAGGTCAGTAGTTCCCTCCCGGATACAGCGTATTCCACCACTCTGGTTGATCCTTGAGCCATCTATCGAACCAGGCCAGGATCGATTTCTTCCAGATCAGCCGTTTTTTATAGTCCAGAATCCAGTGATTCTGACCTTTCACCTGAACAAACTCAACCTCTTTGCCCAACAATTTCAGGGCGGTATAAAGTTGAATGCTTTCACCAGGAGGAACATTGGTGTCGCTCATGCCATGCAAAAGCAGCAGAGGTGTGTTGATTTTGTCTGCATGATAAAGCGGACTTGATTCGATATAAAAGTCGGTACGGTTCCAGGGAAAGCGGTTGGCCGTAGCCACAGCACTGTAGATATAACCCCAATAGCCCTCGCCCCAGTAGCTGGCCAGAGAACTGATGCCAGCGTGAGAAACGGCGGCGGCAAAGATATCGGTGCGGGTTTGCAATAGCATGGTCATAAACCCGCCATAGGAGGCGCCGATGCACCCCACCCGGTTCCGGTCGATAAATGGATGCGCGGTAAGCATGGAATCCACGCCCTGGATGATTTCATCGGCCACGATCCGGCCCCAGTCGTTTACGTGCAGTGCCGAGAACTCTTGCCCAAAACCGATAGCACCGCTGGGTTGCAACACATAGACCACATAGCCATTGGCGGCATAGAGATTCTTGGGATAACGTCCGCCAAAATCACGGGACACCGGAGAGGTACCACCATAATAGTAGACAATGCAGGGATAGCGTTTGCTCGCATCGAAACCAGGGGGAAGGTAGATCCGCCCCTCGATCTCCATACCCCGCGCGTTCTCAAAGGTCCAGCGGTCCACTTGTCCAAGCCACAAACGCTCATACATCTTCGCTACCGGATCCGCGATACGGCGGGTATGTCCTTTCTGCAGGTTGACCTGATACGCGGTTTCAGGGGATGAGACACCGGTTCCCGAATATACCGCTACGGGAGACTTTCGGGCCATGTCAAAGTGCTCTATCACCTCCACACGGGTCTCGATTGGGATGATGGACTGTTTGCGTATATGATACCGGTAAAGACGTTTACAGGATTTGTCCAGTGCTACCAGGTAGATATGCTGATCTGCCGGACTCCATATCGCGCGACTGACGGCGGGATCGAAATCAAAGGTGATGGGCTGGACCTGACTGTCCGCCAGTGTGTAGATGAACGCCTGTGTATCATAGTCGTTGGGGATGAGCGAGTCCGGAAGATTGACACCTGTCCGGCCGAATGTCGAGGGACCGCCCGTCACCAGCAGTTGTGTGCCGTCAGGAGACCACGTGACCGTGTTGGCCCAGGGGCTCGAGAACAGGGTATCCAGCTCCAGGGTGTTCAGATCGAGCCGATAAAATTCGCTGCGGGAATAGGGCCGTTCGCTGAAATCGACGATGGACCGGCTAAAGACCAGATATCTGCTGTCCGGACTGATGTCCTGCACGGTGGTGGTCAGCGGACCAGCGGTTAGACGTCGTTTTGTGCCGGATCCGATATGGACCTGATACAGAAACGATCGGTCTCTCCAGTCCGGCCAGCGATCGGTCATGCCCCGTAGTCGCTTAACACCCCTCGTTTGCGTTTTTGCCGTATCGGTCACACTATAGACAATCGATTTCCCGTCCGGCGTGAACCGAAAGGATCCCAGTTCGGATACCTCTTTCAATACCACCCCGCTTTTGCCGGCCTCGAGGTCGTGCAGCCACAGAGACGAGTGGTCGGCCCCGGTCTGTTTATAGACAAACGCCTGCCGGTCCGGTGCCCATCGCAATCCAGAAACCGTCATGCCGCCGCGATAGGTTCTCAGAATTCTGCCGGACGCCAGATTGCGCAATTCCACCCAGGTCTCTTTGTCTCCATCCGGAGGCTCTGCCCGGGAATAGGTGATCGCCGCCACCTGACCATCGAATGACACCGACAGACCCGTGATTCCGGGACTGTGCAGCAACCGCTCCAGGGACAGACGATGTCGCGGGGACGTGGACACGGTAACATCGGTGGCATCGAACGGGTCCCGCACCTGCAGTTCTGCCTTCAGAGAAGGTGCCTCAGAGTGCCCGGCGGCACAAGCCAGTTTGATCAACACGATGTGTTTTCCGGGTTCCAGTTTGATCTCTGTTTCACACCCTTTGATGGTGTCGGTTGTCGCTTTGGACATCACTGGCCGACCATCTAAAAAGCCCTCCAGGGCATGAAGACTCGAGAGTTTTAACGTCGTCTCTATCCATCGATGGGCATCGATATAGGTGACAAGATAGTGCCATGCCGGGTGATTCGTCTGTCCCGACGAGGGCAACTGCAGCGTCACCGAATCGGCCATCACTTGCAACCAGGTCAGCGAGGTTGTGGCATCCCATTGAATTGTTTCCCCTTCTGCCGGCCACCAGTCCTCGACCTCCACCGCATCAAAAGACAACAGGGTATTGCTGTCATCAGCATCGCTGGGTTGGAGTTTCTCAGAAGCAAATGCCGGTTCGGGCACAACCACCGGACCTAGAGTCAGCCAGACGGTGAGCATCTGTGAGGATGGGGATTCCGGTTGTCCGGTGTCGGCCGCTGCGACGGTGTGCTGAATCAGGAGCATCGAGATCACCAACAGGAACAGGGTACACTTTGCTATTCGTCTGAACATGATTAAGCCTCTTTTAAAAAGGAGTTTTGTGGATCAAATGACCATGGGACAACACAGTTTAACAGGCGGCATGGCGCCAGGATGTGAGGAACGTATAAGATTCAGGGTTCTAGATCACACCGAGTTCCTGCCACAGGGTTCGTACCGGACCGATTTTCGAGCCGGTGAGCATGTGCAGGCTGATATCAAAGATATACCCATTGCGTTTACACAATGTACACAGTCCGCCCGGAAGGGAATGCATCTCGTAACATGTAGTATCATATCCGTTCATGCGGCATAGCACCCGGTCGAATAGTGCTGAGTAAAGCGCACGCCACGTGCGGCCAGGACGTCCAGATTCGGAGCCGCGATCTCGCCGCCGAAACATCCCGCATCCGAGAAGCCCATATCATCGGCGACAATCACCAGAACATTCGGTTTGGCCATGTCTGTCATCTGTCCTGATTTTTTTACTATATAGCTTTGCGTTTTCAGGACACTGTTTCATTCATGGAAATCACATAGTAAGTGGTAGTTATAAAGACATTCCTTATATAGGGTATCGATGAAACAAGTCTCCAGGCTTTTCTTGGTTTTAGTCCAAATTTTATTTCATAATTGGGATTAATAAAATAACATACTCTTTTATCAATCCGAAAATTATTCCTCCGTGCAATTCTTTCAAATCTTTCAATGGTTATACCTGTCTCTTTGATTTCTAACAACCCTTCGATTTTTGCTCCCGTTTCTCCGAATGACTTTAAAATAAATCTATATAAACATTCAGGTAAGATATGAAAATAGGGTAGCTTTGATAAAAATTTACTGTTACATATTTGCTGATGACCTCCAAAAGGACTATACCATGACGGAAAACCAAGAAAGAATTTTCCATCTGATTTTATGAATTTTTTGACAAAATGCATGAATTTTTCTTGTCCATGAATGTGTTCAAGGACATCTCTCATTATTATAAGGTCAAATTGTCCAATATCTTTCGCATCTATATTGTAGATATCATCATTTATAAAAGTAATATTATTAGCGTTTTCAATTTTATCGAAAAATTTTATCGCATTTTGTATTTTACCTTTCGACATATCAATTCCTACTATTTTTTTACAACCCATTTTAACAAAGGGAGCTAAATT
>CAYPUH010000118.1:5656-12639 GCA_964413725.1 uncultured Cytophagia bacterium | reverse complement strand
TCGTTCGATATCCAGAGATGTCGATCTGCAAGTCTTTCGAGATAGAGTGTCTTCATGACCGGAATTCTGTCAGAGTCTAAATGTGTCCGGTTACTGGCCGGACGGTTTTTTCGTTTGCATACGGTTTATGTGGAATACGAATCCGTCAGGGAAGTCGGCAATGGCATTGTCGATGCTGTGTTCGTCTTGATGTCAAATCCCGAACAGTCTGCTGCCTCATCGTTCCATGTCCGTTGCAGTATGTGTTCACGGATGGGATCCACGGTGAGTGTCATTTCATCCGGACCCCATTGCACATAGGAAAAGAGAACTCTATCGGGTAGTGTCGTTTGTTGCGCCACAACCCGTGAGAGCTTCTCACGAACACGATCCTCGTCCTGTTGGCTATGGCGTTCGGTTATAATACACACAAAGCCGGCGTGCTGGCGAGCGAGCTCTTCCCGGCTGAACCGTCGCTTCGGTCCCTTGTACAGGATCTGGGACATCCGAAAGCGACGGGGTTCAAGTGAAAAATGCAGAACCGGATGGTCGGAAGCGGGTAAGGGCAACAGGACCAGCAGGGTTTTATGTTCCTTTATCAAAATCCAGCGTAGCGGTTTTTCCAGCGTCTTCTCCGGAGTGACGGGACCGATATCGGTTTCCAGCTGTTGGATAGGCGTGTCATTGGAAAAGATAAAATCACAGCGTAACTGAGACACCTGCCTCAGGCTGCCCGCCCGTTTCGGGATGTAGGCTCCCAGAACCAGATTTTCGTGTTGAAAGGTAAAGAGTCGTCCTTCTTCGGGATACAGGTCTTTATGAATGGGATTGCCACTGATATGCCAGTGTTGACTTTTGGGGATCGTGTCCCCGTTGAAGCGAAAGCGGGTATAAAGACTGCGGACGGCAGTTGGCGAGTCGACCTGATCTGTCAGTCGGTAGCGCACAGAAAATCCATCTGTCTGAACGCCATCGACATAGGGGCGCGAGGCAGTACCGATACCCGTCTCCCGGTCCATGTGTGTGATCAGTCGACTCCAGCCTCCCACATATCCCTCGGTATCACGGCATTGGCGTCCGGCGTCATCCATGGTGAGCTCGTGAAACGATTCCCCATAGGTGTTCATCTCGAATGTAAAGGGGAGTGGCTTGCCAAAGGCGAGTGTTTTAAGCGCCGTGCTCAGATGGAACGGGCATAAGGCGATGATGGCATTTTGAATCAGAGCGGACGGATGCTCATAAAACCGTGGAAGCTCGGGATCCAGAGCTATATCCTGTCTGCTGGCATAGCCAAGGGTGCAGTGAAGTGCAGAATAGCTGCCATGAGAGTCCTCCGCATACGCGCGTGAAAAGGGACCGATAAATTGATGTGTTGGAGGGTGCCAATGAAGCGCCACTTCCATCCAGACCGATTGTTCCAGCCGGCGTGCCAGAGTGCTGGTGTGCGGATCCCGGCTCCATTCTGCTGCCATGGACAGGAACCATAGGGTTAAAGCTGTATAGGTCGGACTGTTGTATTCTGCCATCACCGATTGAGACCGATCGCCGTGATGTCTCTGCGCAATGGTATCTTGGAATTGTCTCAGCAGGTTCCGACCCAGCCGTGCGTACACGGGTTCTTCAAGTCTTTCTCCGGAGAGGATGAGGTGCACATAGGCTGCAATGGGATGATTGACATTGCCATCGGAATACCGGGTGAGAGCCGCCAGATCGAGTGTCTCGTAGAGGGTTTTGCGGATCTGTGTGTGCGCTGCCCCGGTTAAGCGGTCTCCCAGTCTGTTCTCAAGTGCCAGGAGCGTACAGGGTGTATGCGTTCCATCCGTAATGGTAAGCTGTTCCAGAATCCGGTTTCCCAGGTGCCGGTCGCGTTCCTGATCGCTGGCCAGCAGGGTGATGGCATACCAGACGGTCTCTCTGGGAATCAGACAGAGCAGGGTGTCCGGGTTAAAATGTCTCTCAGCTTCCTTGCGGGCGCTGTCTAAAAGCCATTGCCGGGTGATAATCAAAATTCAACCTCTCGATGCTGATGAATTATGAATGACGGTCCGTAACCGGGTTGTCATCCGGGATCGTTATGGTGTCGCATCAGGACAACCAAAACGATGCGAAGAGAAAACAAGTGTTTCTTTGTCCGTCCTGTTGCGATGGATTTTCCAGTCTCCGGCTGGCGTCGTCACAAGTGCAACCTGATTCAGGGAAGAAGACGGACCGATGAGTACATAACAATCCAGCGTGTCGCTGGTGGCCGACCAGGTCAGCGTTCGGTCTCTTATCCCCTCATGCGGATAGGCCGGTATAAATGGCGTCAGGCCTATTGTCAGGTTGACCGGTTTTGACATGTGCCATTGAATTTCGAGCTGATTGCTTCCTTTTGCAAGCCAGAGCCGTTTCTGCTGCTCATCGATTTTGTGGATCTCGGCCAGAGTATGTAGATTCCATTCGATTTGGTGTGGATGGCCCAGGCGGATATGGTCTACTGCGATCAGGATGTCCGGGACCAGCCAAACAAGTCTCCGGGTGAGTTGATTGACGTCCAGAGGATCGAGATAGGCGGGTGTCAGGTCCATTTCCACCCAGTGGAGATCGGGTTCTGCGCCCAATCCCACAATGTGTGCCATTTTGTGTTTCGGAACATAGTTGGATGCCCAGGGAAGGCCGTCGCCCACCTGACCACGATTATCGATGGTGACGGTATTGTGCAGGCGGGTATCGCGGCGGTAAACGGGCCCGGGTCCACAGAGCCAAAAAGTCTTATTGTGGATCATCAAAAAGGCTCCGCTGGCCGGATCGCTGTGACCGTATCCGCTCCATTCTCCGGCTTCATACCGTCGGCGTCCCAGAGGATATCCGGCCCGGGTGGTTAAAAGCCAGGTGTCCGGTCCCCGGCTTTCTCTCCAGATAATCTGTCCACCATCGGCAAACAACCGGACGCGGGTGGTGAGCTGCTGAATGGGAATCTCCGGATGGTAGTATAGGTACTCCCAGATTTTCCGGCGGGGGGGGACACTGCGAACATCGACTCCATGTGTGGGCTGATCCTTCAGGATCAGTCCCAGAGACTGAGCGGTCGGCGACTGTGTGCGATCCGCAATGAGAAAGTGGATCCAAGCGTCGCCACTCACCCGGTATTGCGGATCACCGAATGTGATGCCCAGCTGGCCATCCGGACTCAACGTCATGCGTCTGAATTCGGATGTGTTTCGCCAATATGACGTCTCTGCCCATAAATCCTGACCGGAGGCTCTTCCCAGCAACTCCAGGAATCGAACGAGAAAAGTGTGTTCGTAGATCCAGAGATTGATCCCATGCGGGTAAAAACCGTCGTCCGGCAACATCCCGAGAACCTTCTGAAATGCACCGTTCAATTCCGCGATCCAGTCGTTTGCTTCCGGCACCCGTTCGTGAAACAGCAATGAAAAGGCCAAGAGTCCATGACCACAGCCGAGATAATGTGCCTGGGCAAAATCTTCCCGTTGGGGAGCGAGGTGGGAACGAACTCGTTGGGCCACGGGATACAGTTGATTATAATAGGCATTTTGCTGTTGCGTGTTGAGATGGGGCCAAAGCCAGTCGAGAGCCAGTGATAGCGTGAAAAGACATTCGCCGGCCTGGGTGTCGATAGTCATCGGTTCATAGTCGGGGCAGAGCGCATGTTCTAGGTAGGTGTCAAAGGCCTGTCGGGCCCGTCGCAGCGAGTCCTGATCCTCGGTGATCAACGCGTGAAATGCGGACAGCAGCGTCCGGTCCGGAAGATCGAGACGCTCCGGCCCGGGGAGCGTCTTGCTCTCCGATGTTTTGGCAAAGTTGAGATGCCAGTGGTTCAGTGTGTTTTCAATGGCCCGCCATTGAGTCTGATGGGTGGTCAAACGCCGGGAACGCAAATCTGCGAGATCCAGATGGGAGAACAACAGTCGGGGCGAATGTGGCGGATAGGTCTCGGCCAGATCCAATGGAATCGGCTCGGGTCGTTGCAGAGTCCCGGGAATGATCTCCAGTTGTACCGGCACCAGATCGCTGTGATGCCATTCCAGATCCAACTGCCGGGTGTCAGGGCTTAGATCGATGCGAGTAAAATATCCGAGACGCTGCCTGTCCCGCTCATCCCCCCAAAAATTGTGTACGGCCCGAACTCGCGTTGAACCTGCCGAGACAACAACCTCTGGAACATCCGGGATATTCCGCCAACCGGGCCAGGGTCCTACCGGCGTCCCCGGAGGCTCGTTTTTAAACTGAATATCGACAAAGCGTCGTTTGCAAGCGGACTCGTCTTCAAAGCGTGCATAACGAATATATCGCTCGAGATGGTCGACAGGGCATTGAAAGAGCAGGGAGAGACCATATCGATCTGTCGGCAGAGAGGGAAGGTCAATTCGTGTGTGCCCGGCTTTTGCGTTGCGACCTTTGATTTCGAGATCGATGATGTGATGATGTGAGTGGGTGTTATTCATCGGTTAATGAAACCCCTCGTTTCATCAGTTCCGTTTCCAGATGTTGGCGGAATTGGGGTAACAGTTTCGGATTTTCAAGCGTGCTCCGCAATTCCCGGATCACCCGTTTGTTCACCTCTTGTTTCATCGAGACAATCTCGTCGAGACCGAGTTTGCCTGCAAAGAACAGATCCATTTTCGGCTCGATGGTTTCCAGAATGGTGGGACTGCTCCAGGAGGAGTAGCGTACAAAGTTGCGAATGTCCCCTGCGTCATGTCGTACACTCTGCTCCCAGACCTCCCGGAAAGAGGTTTGTTTCAGTTGTGGATATTTTTTTTCCCACCCGGTGACGAATTGAGATTTGCTCAAAACCGGATTCGGGGTATTGTAGCGGGATTGCGTGACCAGCCATTTGATTAGCTCCCAGGCCTTTTTAGGTACCGGACAAGATGTGCTGATCGAGAGGCCGCCGGAGGCGGATCTAAAGTATCGGGGTGGTTTGTTACCCCTGCGAGGGATGGGGGCTACATCCCAGTCGATGGTCAGCGACTGGATGAAATCGAGATTGGGTAGTGCCTCCACAATCATCGCCACGCGTCCTGTGTTGAGCATCTGTGATCCCTGCATACCCTGCGCCTGTGTATAGGCCAGTTCCGGCATGACCCTTTCCTCGTAGATCAGATCGATATAGTCGTTGAGAGCCTCACGGGATTCCTCGTTTAAATCATAAAAGAGCATGTTTGGAGGATATGTGGCGCCGTTCATCTGTTCCAGAGCCGAAACAAAGTGTTTGGGAATAAAGACACCATAGCGATCGATCTCATCATCGTTGTTGATATCGGCTGTGAGCGCACGTCCCCGCTGTATCAATCCACTCCAGGTCCACTCCATGTCGGGTGACTCTATGCCGGCCTCTTTAAAGAGCGATTTGTTGTAATAGACCGCAAACGTATAGGTCCAGTCACAGAATTGATACCAGCCGCCATCGACAGAGACCCCCCGGCGGATGAATTCGGGCCTGACCTGATTTACAAATGAATCTCCTTCCGCGATGGTATAGAGATCCACAAGGTGTCCTTCTGAAGCCAGACGGTCCCGGACAACACTGTTGGTGTAAAAGATGTCCGGGGGATTTCCGGCCGCGATCATGGCATAGAGCTTGTACTGACCGGTCAAGGGGATCCATTCCACATCCACCTGGTACTCGCGTTCAAATTCTGGAAGGTCCTCACGCAACGCTTTTAACAGATTGGCGTTTGCCGGTACATTGAACCGAATGAGATTCTCGTAAGACCCGTTGTTTCCACAGGACAGGAGAATACAGACAGAAAAGAACAGTACTAGGAAATGCTGGGTTCTCATAATGTGCTCCTGGTATTGATAAACTGTCGTGAATAGAGTGCGGTTTCGCTGCTCCACGCTCTCTGAAGCCCTGAATCAAGGGTGATATTTTATGATCGTTGCAGCCATTTTTCAAGAAAGCACAGGCCGGTTTCTTTATGAATTTCATGATCACCGTCAAAGAGATCCCACTCGAAACGATCTTTTAGATCGAGTCTCTCATACGGCACACGTGCGGCCCGGGCCTCCTGCTCCACCAGAGGGGGATGAGAGACAGGATCGTACCGACCGGTTTGGATCAAAAGAGGTCGAGGGCAGATCAGGTGCACGAGATCGCGATCGCTGAACCCATTCAGCAGACCGGGGAGAAAGGCGTGTTCCTCCTCGGTGGACAGGAAACAGGAATAGTCGGGATCTTCCACCATCATTTTGCGGATGCGGTGATTGAACCAACCGCTGATCACGGCCACTGAAATGCGGGCATCCAGAGGCATGGTATACAGGGTATAGGCTCCCCCCATGCTGATTCCCCACATGGCGATGCGATTTGTATCTATCGGGTAGCGTTGTAGGACAGCACCGAGTGTGGCCCGGATCATCTGGCTTTCCAAGGCCCAGACATGACTTCCGCGCAGCAGCGCCAGGCGGTTGATACGTGCCCGCGCCGCAAAAGTATTCAACAATCTCGGGGCCAGAACAGCAAATCCCTGCTGGACGCATTTTAGGCCAAAGTCTTGATAGCTCTCCTGCAGATGCGTGGACAATCCCAGGACGTCTTCTGGTGCGCCATCCATACCATGCAGGCAGACCACCAGAGGCATGGATTCGGCTTGGGTATCGGGCATCGCCAGAAGAGCATCAACAGAAAGACCGTTTGCTGTCGTCAGCATCAAACGGTCAATGTGATTTTCCGATGAATCGATTTTCCAGGACGCGGTCTGGAACAATTCTTTGATGCCCCGCATGCGCATCTGCCAGAGCTGCCGGTTGGGGCGGACGGACTTTAAGTAGTGTTGCAAGGACTGGAACTCGGGATGCCAATGGGTGGCATGATGGGCATCTGAGATTTGAATGTCGCTGATCAATGCCCGGTTCCATTCTTTACAGAGTTCTTCCGATCCCAGAGGGAACCGTTGTCTGGTTTGATCCTTCATATCTTTTTTTTCGCTCCAACCATAGGAAACAGTTCTGTATGCGCGCTTTGACATGCATCCAGCGCCCGCTCGATCATCTGC
>CAYPUH010000118.1:0-5646 GCA_964413725.1 uncultured Cytophagia bacterium | reverse complement strand
CTGCTGTATGGACTGAATAAATTCGAAATTTTCCCGGAAAATACCATCCTCGCTACCCGTGTCCTCATCCGGATCCCCGCTGAGAGGATAGAGACGGAGATGCGTTAACCGGTCGGTGAGCAAAGCCATACCGCGCTCTCCTTCCAGTTGAATATAAAATTTGCTAATGTGATCGGGTTGACCGCTGTTTCCCAGAATCAGGGTTCCTGTACTGCCATTTTCGAATCGAAACAGGGCGGAGAGTTGGTCGATGAGATGAAACCGCGACCGAGTCGAGCGTCCGGCAGCTGCAACGCTGGTCGGCTCCGATTGTATCAGATGGCGCAAGAGATCTGCACCATGAACACCCTGAGAACGGATATGTCCCCCACCGATGGCCGGATCCGATGCCCAGAAATCAGAAGACCATGGGGTGTCAAGGATCTGAACCAGGACCTGAGTCGGTGTTCCGATCCATTCCCGTGCTTTTTGCAGTAGGGAATAGAACCTGAATTTGAATGCCACCATCACCGGTATCTTGGCGTCTGCTGCAATTCGTTTCATCTCGAGAGCGGTCTCCATGGTGAGTGTCAGTGGCTTTTCAATGAGGACCGGTTTGCCACTCTTTGCGATACGACGGAACACATCGAGATGGCTGTCGGTGGTGGAAGCCAGAATGATGCCATGGACATCGGGGTCATTGGCTGCCACTACCGGATCGGTGCTCGTTTTCCCACCCTTGAATAGCGATTGCAGTGTTTTGGCACGTTCGGGGTCCACGTCGCAGAAAAAAACAGGAGCAGCCTGTGGAATATTCAATAGAGCGTCTGCATGCAGACGCCCCATATCTCCACAACCTACAAGTGCAATACCATATGTCATTGCTGTATCCAATTCAATTGACCGGGTTTAACGGGACTCTAGCGCGATGGTGGTCACCGAGTGTTTGGGACACTGGATATCCAGTGGGGTGCGCGTATCCCCTGTTATGTTGAGTTGCTTTGGCAGCACAGCATCGGGATGCCCGGCGCTATTGTGTTGATGAGCATCCGCTGTAGAGAGTTGTCTGGCTTCCCGGATGTGGTAGACCGGATGACCCGTAGTAATATCCAGCTGGATCGCAATGGGTTGATGGAAGTCCAGGTTGACGATGGAAACAAAGACCTCAGACTCTTCTTCATTGGCGGAGGCAGAGACCGAAAGCATTTCTCGTTCAGCACCATCCGGACCGGTGGTCGCCACGTCGGGGGAGATACGAGACGGAATCCGGAATTTGTCCCGATGACCCCGGTAGAGATCATAGATATGATACGTGGGCGTTTTGATGACATGGACGTCATCAGTCAACAGCAATGCCTGCAGGACGTTGACTGTCTGCGCCATGTTGGACATGTCCAGTGTTTCCGCATGTCGATGAAAGAGATGAAAGGTGGTGGCTGCAAACACCGCATCCCGAAGTGTGTTTTGTTGATAGAGTCCGTTTTCGGTTTTGGCCTGCCGATACCAGGATCCCCATTCATCCATGATCACTTTTATGGTGTGGCCATAGGTGGAATAAGCCTGTGCGAGCGTTCCCGCCCGGGTGAGATGGCGGTCCATGATGCTGATATCGTCCAACAGTTTCCAGTATTCTTTTTCGGAAACATCGAGGTCATCCAGTCCCCATCCGGTATAGATATGCAGGGCAATATAGTCGACACTGTCCAGAGCGCCTTTCATGGCGCTGAAAAATCGTTCATCCCACTCGGGCATTTCGGGATAAGATCCGCAAGCCACGAGTTTGCCATCCTCTCCGATCGTGGGTTTCATATAATTGGCATACCGACGATAAAGATCGGCATAATATTCGGGCCGCATGCGTCCACCGCAACACCAGTTTTCATTGCCCACCCCCCAGAATTTGACTCCATAGGGGTCGGGGTGTCCGTTTTCCCGCCGGCGTCGAACCCAGGTGGTGTCCAGGGAGGAATTGCAGTATTCGACCCAGCTGCGAGCTTCTTCCACCGTGCCGCTGCCCACATTGGCGCAGATATACGGCTCGGTGCCAATGGCCTCACAGAATTGCAGGAATTCGTCGGTACCAAAGGTGTTGGGCTCTATGGATTTCCACCACTGATTTGGACGAACTGGTCGTTGGTCCCGGGGACCGATCCCGTCGGTCCAGTGATAATTGTCAGCAAAACATCCGCCCGGCCACCGCAATGCCGGCAGATCGAGCGCCTTGAGCGCAGTCACGGTCTCTTTGCGAAATCCGTTGCGGTCCGCCAGTGGCGATTCGGGCCCGACCCATATTCCCGGATAGATGCACCCACCGAGATGTTCGGCAAAATGACTGTAGAGATATCGGCTTTGTCTGGGTCCGTGTTCCATAGGTGTCAATGAGAGTGTCGTGGTCAGCATGCAATCTCCTTTTTTGCGATGAGAGGACATTCTGTTCCAGGCGAGACGTCCGTCGATACAGGTAGTGTGGTGGCTGGTGGCACGGACCCGATCTGATTCGGGGATCAATAGAGTTTACCTGCACTTCTTGGCAGCAGGGCCCTGCTATTGATGTGCAAATGTTGTCAAAGCCCCATTTGGATACATGTCCGGATTCGCTGCTTTGTAACGAATCCGGGTGGCAATCGGACTGACATAATAAAGTCTGTTCAAATCCGGTCTCCGGTTGGTTAACCATACACCGGCGTCATTATAATATAGTCAAAGTATAAAGAAATGACAAACTTTAAGTGCTCTGTGGTGTTTTGAACGAAAAACTCTTTTCTTTTTAGGATATATATTTTAGATTAACACAATGTTTTTGACCGACAGTATGTGAGGGTCTTTCAAATAGCCAGTACGACGCTTGTATGTTCGGACCGACTGCTGTATGATGAGGTGTCCGGGACTCGTGGGTCTGTCCCCACCAACCGGCACCATGAACAGACGGAGGGGTGCAGTGAACTCTTTTTTTAAACGAATAACCATTCTCATTGTTTTCTCTGCGGTGATTTACGGGGTGTGGGCCCTTGCCGATTCGCACGAGACACCGAGGAATATCATTGTCATGATCGGTGACGGAATGGGATTTGACCATGTTGAAGCGGCGCGGTTGTATCAATATGGTGACGATTGTGGGTATGCCTTTCAATCGTTTCCCGTTGCGATTGCCATGAGCACATTTCCCGTTGACGGGTCCTATGACCCCAAAGAGACTTGGTCCGAATTTGACCATCGTCGCCATCGTCCCACCGATTCCGCCGCCGCGGGTACTGCCATGGCCACGGGTACCAAAACGGAAAACGGTCGGATTGCTATGACCAAAGATGGCGAGAGACTTGAAACGATCGTCCAGGTTGCCAAAGCCAGACAAAAATCCACCGGAGTTGTGACCAGTGTTATGTTTTCCCATGCGACACCTGCCGCTTTTGTGGCACATAACGAAAAACGATCCCACTATGAAGAGATTGCACGGGAAATGCTTTATAACAGTGGCGTGGATGTGATCATGGGAGCCGGACACCCCTATTATGATAACAGTGGTCGCCCTGAAGATTCACCGTCGTTTAAATATGTCGGGGGAGAGGACAGTTGGCAGTCCATTCAGAACGGGACTGCAGGTTGTGATACTGACGGGGATGGGAAAAAAGACCTGTGGACATTGGTCGAAGATCGGGCTGATATTCAGAAGCTGGCGACGGGTACCACTCCCGAGCGCCTGTTGGTGGTTCCCAAGGTCTACCAGACACTGCAGGCCAGCCGTGACGGTGACCGGGACGCCTTGCCTTTTGCCGTCCCGATGAACGACGCGATCCCGACTCTTGAGGAGATGACAAAAGCGGCGCTGAATCGTCTGGATAACGATCCTGATGGCTTTTTCCTGATGGTTGAAGGTGGTGCAGTAGATTGGGCCAGCCACGACAATCATTCCGGTAGAATGATAGAAGATATGATTGATTTTACCCATTCCATCAACAGTGTTATAAAGTGGGTTGAGGAGCATAGCAAATGGTCGGAAACCCTGTTGATCGTCACCGCCGATCATGAGTGCGGATATCTCACCGGTCCGTAATCCGGCCCGGCGGATGAGGATGGCCGAACCCGACCCGTCTGGAACCCTATTGTCGGCCGTGGAGAAGGAGCACTGCCGGAGATGGAGTGGCACAGCGGCCATCACACCAATGCACTGGTGCCGCTTTATGCTATTGGAACCGGAAGTCGCCAGCTCAAGGATGCAGCCGATCAGGAGGACCCAGTGGCAGGGCGGTATCTGGATAACGCTGAACTGGGCCACGTCCTCAAAACATTTTGGAATACCGATTCAAAACATAAAAAACCGACAATAGATTGACATAACATAACAAAGGAATATCATGGGAAAAGAGTTGCTGTTGAACGCGATACAGGGTAATAAAGTCAAGCGTATTCCATGGGTGCCATTTGTGGGATGCCACGGCGCGCATCTGATCGATACCGACGCGTCAACCTATTTAAAATCAGGTAAAAAGATGGCCGAGGGCGTTTTGGAGGCGATCAAACAATACAAGCCGGATGGTATTCCGGTGAATTTTGATCTCTCCGTGGAAGCAGAAGCCCTTGGGTGCAGCCTGGAATGGGCCGATGACAATCCCCCTGCTGTCAGTTCTCATATCCTGGACGATCACTCCCTTTCCGATCTCAAAGATCTGGATCCAAACGCCGGACGCATTCCCGAGGTGCTCAAAGCCCTGGAGATTCTCAAGGAAAAGGCAGGCGATGTGGCCTTGTATGGGTTGCTGACCGGCCCATTTACCCTGGCCCTGCATCTGCGCGGGACCAACGTGTTTATGGATATGTTCGATAATCCCGACGAGGTTAAAAACCTCCTGGAATACTGCACGAACATTGCCACCCAAATGGCTGATCTTTATATCGAGAACGGGTGTGATGTGATCTCGATGGTGGATCCCATGACCAGCCAGATTTCACCGGATGCGTTTCGGGAATATGTCTCCCCCTATGCCAGTCGGTTTTTCCAACACGTCAAAGATAGCGGTGTTTACGCCTCATTTTTTGTCTGTGGTGATGCTCAAAAGAATGTTGAAGCCATGTGTGAAACCGGGCCCAACAATATCTCTGTGGATGAAAACATCCCGCTGGACTATGTTAAGGAGGTTTGTTCCCGCTTTAATATTTCTTTTGGTGGAAACCTTCAGCTGACCGTGGTTTTGCTCATGGGCAGTGAGGATGATGTCCGTCGGAATACCATAGAATGTATGGACACCGGCGGCGATACCGGATTTATTTTGGCGCCGGGATGTGATTTGCCATTTTCCGTGCCTCCCAAAAATCTAAAGCTGGTAACGGATATCGTTTACGACAGCTATCAGCAGGATGTGGCGCGGGAGCTGCTGCAAAAGAAAAAAGATGTGGAACCCACCATCAACCTGGCGGACTATGGCAAGTCCGAACAGGTCATCATCGATGTGATTACCCTCGACTCAGAATCCTGTCCGCCCTGTCAATACATGGTCGAAGCCGTACGGGCGGTGGCCCCTCACTTTGGTGAATTGATTTCCTGGCAGGAACATAAAATCAAGGAAAAACAGTCTGTCGAATTCATGATGGGCCTCATGGTTAAAAATATTCCCACCATCTGTATCGATGGAAAGATCAAATTTGTCAGTAAAATTCCCTCTCGTGAAGAGC
>CAYPUH010000117.1:0-12727 GCA_964413725.1 uncultured Cytophagia bacterium | reverse complement strand
ATCCTATACACTATTGAAGGCTCCGTATATGACACGAAATTGGAAGCATTCTGAATGGGGGGTCCATGGGGGTATTTCCGCATGGGAATCGATTGTTCCATTAATTATCAAGAATTGCTGACATTCTAAGGAAAGACGATTATATGAATCAACTTTTAATTGGAAAAAACGACCATGATGGAAGCATGTTTAGAATTGCCTCCGACAAATCTCAGCGAATTTTGGTGTGTGGTAAAACTGGAACTGCCCGAATGGCCCGAAAGGGTGGAAATGGTTATATCCCCGGTCATTATGTGGCCAGTTTCGGCGGCTTTTTCCCGAGAGAAGATCCGAAACTGTCTATCTTTGTGTCGATCAATCATCCACGAGAACGCTATTACGGCGGGGATGTGGCGGCACCCTGTTTCCGACGGATTGCTGAACGGATCATCGCCTATGAGGGGCGCGACTATTTCCTCGAAACCACAGAGTCAGAGTGGCCAAAGAGGAAGAGTCGAGCGGTGCCTCATTTTGTCGGATTCTCCCGAGACTCTGCCCTCAAGCTGGCCTCTGGTGAAGGTTTGGAGGTCAAAATCGAGGGTGCTGGGGAATTGATTACCGGTCAGACAGTTGCGGCGGGCACACCCATGAACGATGTGGATACTGCAGTGTTGTTGATGGCCGATACTTTTGACGGAGAGGAACTACCCGATGTCGAGGGACTGGCATTGCGAACTGCGTTAAACATTCTGGCAGAGCGAGGTGTTCAGGCTGTGGTCGATGGCAGCGGACAGGTCATCCGTCAACAACCCCCCCCGGGGCAATCCATCAACCCCGGTGAGCAGGTGTTGTTGCGCTGCGAGTCCTCGGTGGACTTGAAAAAATTATTGGTATTGTAGATCCCGATGCGGGATGGAATTGTGTTATAATGAGGAATTGTGTCCGACTTTAATCTTTACATCGATGATTTGTTGGTTCTTTCGCGGGTTCAACCCGACTGGAGAGGGGAACGTCCTCTTTTCTTTACCGGGGTTTCTATTGACACCCGGTCATTGACAGAGGGCGCTCTTTACTTTGCCCTGAAAGGGGACCGGTTTGACGGACATGATTATGTAGAGGAAGCGTTTAAAAAGGGCGCTGCGGCGTGTGTGGTCAAACGGAGCTGGCATCTGGCGCAGAAAACACCTCCCTCAGGCCCCGTCTGTATTGTCGACGATGTCCTGTGGATGCTTCAGGAGGTAGCCCTTGTCTATAGACAAAAATTTGATATTCCGGTCATTGCTCTGACCGGGAGCTCCGGTAAAACCACCACCAAGGAGATGGTGGTGTCGGTATTGCGGCAGGGATTTCAGGTTCATTGTAATCGAAAGTCGTTCAACAATCATATTGGCGTTCCGATAACGTTGTTGGGGATTCGGCCGCATCACGATGTGGTGGTCTGTGAAGTGGGAACCAATCATTTTGGTGAGCTGGATCGTCTGAGTTATCTGGTTCGGCCGACGATTTGTATTCTGATCAATATCGGACATGCGCATCTGGAGGCATTTCAGGATTTGGAAGGGGTGGCCCGGGCCAAGATGGAAGTTTTTTCACACGCGGATCCCGGGGGGCATGCGATTTACAACGCGGATGACGCCATTCTGTCGCGCCAGACCTTTCCTGTACGTCGGACCACGACCTTTGGATCTCATGTGGCTGCTGATGTACGGGGTGAGGTGCTTGGTCTCGATGGTCAGGCACGGTATCGACTTCGTCTCGGTCAGACCGAGATTGGGCTGGCCGTACCCGGTCGCCACAATGTGGACAATGCTCTGGCGGCTGCGGCCACCGGTCGGGTATTTTCTCTCAGCGATGAGCAGATTCGAACCGGTCTCGAACAACTGCAATCGGTGGAAAACCGGATGCATCTGGTGAAATGGGAACAACAGGATATCGTGGTGATCAATGATACCTATAACTCGAATCCCAACAGTTGTCGTGCCGGACTCGCTACACTGGCAGATCTGAGTCCCGATGACACGAACCGACGTATCGCTGTTTTGGCAGATATGCTGGAGTTGGGTCATATGTCACGGCCCGAACATGAAGCTCTGGCTGATGTGGCATTGGCCAACAGGATCGATGTTCTCTATTTATTCGGCAACGAGACGCGTTTTACCGCCAGCCGGGCAAAACAGCTGGGCCTGCGGGTCGCGATGCAGACGACGGACAAAGAGCGTTTGCACCAGGTCCTCCTCGACGAGCTGTCGGACGGAGATCGTATTCTCGTCAAAGGATCTCGGGGGATGAAGATGGAAACCGTGGTGGAGGCCATCACCAGAGTCCTTGACCACGATCGACCAGCCGGGCGTCAATAAGCTGTCGGCATTGCGACGAATGCTTTGACCAGGGAACCGTCACTATGCTATATTATTTGTTGTATCCGTTACGGGATCAACACATTGTGTTCAACCTGTTCCGGTATATCAGCTTTCGGGCGATATCCGGAGCAGTGCTTGGACTGTTGATCAGTCTATTGATCGGCCCCCCCATTATTCGTGCTCTGAAACGACTGCAGTGGGGGGAAGAGATTCGGGATGAGGGTCCCAAATCACATCTCGGGAAACAGGGAACCCCGAGCATGGGTGGTATCATTATCCTGATCAGCGTGATTGTTCCGACGTTGCTGTTTGCCAAGATTCTGGAGATGCCGGTGTGGCTGGTACTGGTTGCCACGGTTTGGCTCGCGTTGCTCGGACTGCTGGATGATTATTTGAAAATTGTAAAAAAAGTCCCTAAAGGATTGATCGGCCGATACAAGTTGTTGGGACAGATCACGCTGGGGTTGTTCGTCGGTGTTATTGTCTATTTTATGCCCATCGACGAGAGCGCTCGTTCGGCCACGACATTGCCGTTTTTTAAAAATTACGAGCTGGAATTTGGATTGCTCTATATCGCTGTCGTCGCCTTTGTGATCACCGCCACCAGCAACGGCAGTAACCTGACCGACGGCCTGGATGGTCTGTTGATCGGACTGATTGCTGTTGCTGCTGTCGCTCTTGCCGGTATCGCTTATGTTACGGGTCGTGTCGACTTTAGCGACTATTTGAACATCATTTACCTGCCCGGAACGGGTGAATTGACGGTTTTTTGCGCGTCTCTTTTCGGTGCCTCCCTGGGGTTTCTCTGGTACAATACTTACCCAGCCGAGATTTTTATGGGAGATACCGGCTCTCTCTCTCTGGGAGGGGCTCTGGCCACGGTGGCGGTCCTGGCGAAAAAAGAACTGCTTTTGATTCTGATATGCGGAATTTTTGTGCTCGAAAGCGTAAGTGTCATTATTCAGGTGCTTTTTTTTAAGCGGACGGGAAAACGACTGTTTCGTATGGCTCCCGTTCATCACCATTTTGAATTAAAGGGTTGGGCAGAGCCCAAAGTTGTGATCCGGTTCTGGATTGTCGGAATCCTGCTGGCGCTGCTCACGCTCACAACATTTAAAATTCGCTGAGATTGCAGGCAACAGGGAGAGGCAAATGGCCTCGAAGGGTCTTAAACAGCTGGCAAAAGTGGATTATGTGTTGGTCACCTCGGTACTGATTCTGGTGATTTTAGGATCAGCGATGGTGTATTCCGCCAGTTCGTTTCGGGCCGAACAAGCATTTGGCAATAGCTCTTATTTTTTTCAGAAACAGGTCTCAAGAGCTGCATTGGGTTTGTTTGTGATGGTCCTGGTGGCTGCGGTGGACTATCGACGATGGTTGGGATTGTCACCTTTTTTCTATGTCATCGCTTTTTTCCTGCTGGTATTGTTGTTTACGCAGCTGCCATTTGTACGCACCATGAACGGGGCTACACGATGGATGCGCATCGGACCGATACAGTTTCAGCCATCCGATCTCGCGCGGTATGCGTTGATCCTGGTGCTGGCCCGGCTATTGTATTCGCAGCGCAAGACCCTGGATGACATGTGGGGGGGCTTTGTAAAAATACTGATTCTGGTATTGACGATCATTGTCCCCATTGCCGCGGAACCGGATTTGGGCACATCCGCTTTGTTACTGATCACAGCCTTTTGCATGTTTTTTTTTGCTCAAGTTCCGATGAGATATCTGTTGGCCAGCGGCCTTACCCTGGTGACGTCGGGTCTGATCTTTATGCGCTTTCAAAATTATCAACAAGGTCGCATTCATTCATTTATCGAATTCATTCAAGGTGGAGATCCGGGTTGGCAGGTGAAACAATCCCTTATCAGCATCGCCGATGGCGGCTGGTTTGGTAAAGGGTTCGGTGGAGGTCAACAGAAATATGATTTTTTACCGGAACCGCACAAGGATTTTATTTTCAGCGTGATCGGGGAAGAATTGGGTTTTATGGGAGCTGCGTTGGTTCTTGTTTTGTTCTTTATCATTATCTATCGTGGTGTTCGAATTGCCCGCTTTGCGCCCACCGGTTATGGATCTCTGCTGGCCGCGGGCATCACGGTCAATATCGGCTTGTATGCGTTTATCAACGCTGCTGTCGCGTTGGCACTGATCCCGACCACCGGGATTCCACTGCCGTTTGTCAGCTATGGCGGTACGGCCCTGGTGGTGAATCTGGCCGCGGTGGGCTTGTTAATCAATATATCCATGCAGGGATCGCCGTATCGGGTCAATCAACCGACCTGGCGAGTTTATGACAAGCGTCTCAAACGCCCGGCGTTTACCCGATCGTTCATACGCTGAGCGGATTCAAGGAGAGCTGATGCCCCGATCCCGTAAAAATCCCGTGATCCTTTTTGCCGGTGGTGGTACCGGCGGACACGTCTATCCCGCCGTTGCTTTGGCGACAGGGATCCGAAATCGGTGTCCGGAAGCAGATATTCATTTTGCCGGCACTCGCAAGGGAATCGAGACCCGGGTGATTCCCGAGTTGGGCTTTCCCCTGCATCTGGTAGCGGTTCGGGGTTTTCAACGCGGTCAGACGTTGACCTATCCGCTTGTGGTACTTCGGCTTCTCTGGAGTGTGGTTCAGAGTGTGCTGTTGATCCTCCGTCTCCGCCCGGAAGTGGTAGTGGGGACCGGAGGGTATGTGAGCGGACCGGTCCTGTTTGTGGCGTCTCGTTTGCGAGTGCCTACGCTGATACAGGAGCAGAACAGTTATCCCGGCATCACCACACGATTGCTACAGCGCTGGGTTGATGAAATACATATCTCTTTTGCGGAGACCCGCGATCTATTTCGCTTTCCTGACAAGGTTGTCCTCAGCGGAAATCCGGTGCGATCTTTGGACTGTGATCTCACACGAGCTCAGTGTTGCCAACGCTTTGGACTCGATTCCTCACTGCCGGTCTGTCTTGTTTTTGGTGGCAGTCAGGGAGCTCGTATTTTAAACGAAACGTTACTGGACTGTTTGCACTCGCTCTTGTCAGAAACCCCGGTTCAGTTGATCTGGAGTACCGGTCCGGTTGCGTATACCGATATCCGGGATCGCCTGGGCTCGCGTTTGGAGAGAATATGGCTTGGACCGTATATCGACGAGATGGCTATGGCCTATAGGGCGTGTGATTTTGCTCTCAGTCGGGCTGGCGCTTTGACGCTGGCAGAACTAACCTTGAGTGGAATTCCGGCACTTTTGATTCCACTCAAAACCGCTGCCGGCAATCATCAGGTCCACAACGCGCGGGCTTTGGAGCGGCAGAACGCGGTCCGGGTGCGGGAAGAACATGAACTGTCATCTCGGATGTTGCTCCAGGAGATGCGATGGTTGATAGAACACCCTGATGAGCGTCACGCTATGGCATCTCAGGCAAAAGCGATTGCGTTTCCGGATGCCACCGAGCGCCTCGTCGATGCGATTATGCGTTTGCTGCAGTTAGAATGTGACCCGGTAGCATCGGCGTAATCCCGGGTGTTTTCAAACAACGAAAGGACGACAACATTGAACCGATTGGGTAAAAAAGCGTTACCTTTACTTCTGTCACTGATGATCGGTCTGTTTCTCGGTTTACGAATTCTGGAGGCGCATTCCCCGGAAAAACCGATCGCCGAGCGGAAGACGGATTACCAGGCATTGAACACCTGGAATGAAATCCGATCACAATTGGAGGCAATCAATCCCAAAGTGAACGAGCGTGTGTTACCGTTGAGTTCGCCACATGCGAGTCGCCTGTTGCAGGGACGCAATGTGTCCGGCAAGGCAGTGGCCAATGTTGTGGTAAGGGGTAAGATTTATCGGATCGATGATCAGGGCGTTATCTTAGGAACCAGTGGTCCATATTCTCATGCAGATGTCCCAATCGTCACCGGTCAAGAGTTCCAGGTTCATTACGAGACCTTGAAGCTTGATCATCCGTTAGTGGATGATCTGCTCACACTTTTACAGACCCTGTACAAGACCGAACCCTTTTTGATGGTAAAAGTGTCGGAAATTCATCTCGATCGCCGTTTGGGATTGGTCGCCTATGTGGATAGCGGGCATATACTTCCCATTGTTCTGGGTGAGGGAAGCATGAAGCGGAAGGTCCGCTATCTGAATGCATTGTCGCAGCACTACTCACTGGACGCTATCGAAAGCGACCAGTTTGTGGACCTGCGTCTGAACGGACAAATTGTTATCAAAAACACCCATGGGTAGGCCAGTCCCCTGGGATAAACAACCCGTTTCGGGAGTGAAACCCTATGGAAAATATCGATATCATTGCAGGTCTCGATATCGGCACCACAAAGATCGGTAGTTTTATTGCCGAGATCAGCTCGTCGGGGGAGATTAATATCATCGGTGTTGCCACCGTTCCTTCCGATGGATTGCGTTACGGTGTGGTGGTTGATGTTGAAAAAACCGTAAAGTCCATACGAGTGGCCATGGAGAGAGCAGAAGAGATGGCCGGTGTGGATGTGGATGCGGTTTTTGCCGGGATTGCCGGCGATCATATCCGCAGTATCAATGGCCGCGGTGTGGTTGCCGTTTCCGGTGAAAACGGGGAGGTGAGCACCGAGGATGTCCGGCGTGTTATCGATGCGGCCAAGGCGGTGGCTCTGCCTATCGATCGTGAAATTATACATATACTGCCGCAGGAATTTACTGTTGATGGTCAGAAGGGCATCCGTGATCCTGTCGGTATGAACGGAGTGCGGCTCGAGGCCGAAGTACATATCGTAACCGGAGCCATCGCCTCGGCTCAGAATATCCATCGATGTATTGAAAAGGCGGGATATTCTGTGGCTGATCTGGTTCTGGAACCCCTGGCATCCAGTTATTCGGTTCTCAAGGACGATGAAAAGGAACTGGGAGTGGTACTGGTGGATATCGGCGGCGGGACCACCGATATTGCCATGTTTTATGAAGGCTGCATCCGCCACACGTCGGTGGTGGCGCTCGGTGGACGGAATGTGACCAACGATCTGGCCATCGTACTGCGGACGCCAATCGAATGTGCCGAATCGTTAAAGATAGAAAATGGTAGCGCCCTGCATACCGAGGACGACAAGGATGAGATTATAGAGGTAGATGGTGTGAATGGGCGTCCTCCTCGGCGTATTTCAAAGGGTCTTTTGGTGGACATTATCCAGCCACGGATGGCGGAGATTCTTACCCTCACATATGAGGAAGTCAAGATGTCTGATTATGTCAACCTGATGACCACCGGGGTGGTATTGACAGGCGGGGCCTCTTTGCTCCCGGGATGCGTGGAATTGGCGGAAGATATTTTCAATGTACCCGTCAAATTGGGTGTGCCTGATGGATTCGGAGGGATGGTCAAGGAGGCGAGTCAGCCCCAGTGTGCCACAGGTGTCGGGCTGATCAAATATGGGTTGATGCACAGAGGCGAATTTGATCAATCCTTTACAGCCAATGAGAGCAACCTGTTTGAAACGATAAAGAAACGATTTAGACGGTGGTTTGGAAGTGTAACCACCTTGTCCTGAGCGAGCAGTAGCTTGTGCGGGGTAATCATCCCCCAGGATTGAATCCGACGGTTCGATCAGTGTCTGGTGAGCAATCGTCTGATGGACCAGAGTTTTGGTCTTCCTGTCGGACGGGGTAGGCTGACAGGGTGAACCACGGGAATCAACAAAGGAGTGGGATATGAATTTGACATTTGATTTTGACGACTCGACCAACTTTTCGGCCAAGATGAAAGTAGTTGGTGTTGGTGGTGCTGGTGGCAACGCCATCAACCGGATGATACATGAAGGGTTGGCGGGGGTTGATTTTATTGCCGTGAATACCGATGAACAGGCTCTTGAAATTTGTGATGCGGCCAACAGGGTTCGCATCGGTACCAAGGCCACTCAGGGGCTGGGTGCGGGTGCAGATCCCGAGCGGGGGCGTCGAGCTGTGGAGGAGGATCGCAATGCGGTCTATGAAGCTCTGGCCGATGCGGATATGGTTTTTGTGACAGCTGGTATGGGAGGGGGTACGGGTACGGGTGCGGCTCCCATCGTGGCCGAAATCGCCCGGGATATCGGAGCCCTCACCGTAGGAATTGTGACCAAACCGTTTCTTTTTGAAGGTCCTAAACGGATGCAGCGGGCCGAAGAGGGGATTCGCGTGTTGAAAGAACAGGTTGACACACTGATCGTGATTCCGAATCAGCGGCTCCTCAGTATCGTCCCGGATGATACGCCATTGGATGCAGCCTTTCGATATGCCGACAAGATATTATTTGATGCCACAAAGGGTATTTCCGATCTGATCAGTGTTCCGGGGCTGGTCAATCTGGATTTTGCCGATGTTCGTGCGGTCATGAGCGAGATGGGTGATGCGCTTATGGGATCCGGATCGGCACGGGGAGAAAATCGCGCTCGGGTCGCTGCCGAACAAGCGATCACCAGTCCGTTGCTGGAAAATGTCTCGATCTCCGGCGCTCTCGGTGTGCTGGTTAATATTACCGGCGGGCCGGATATGACATTGCAGGATGTCAATGTGGCCACGACTATCGTGTTTGAGGAATCCGGTCAGAATGCCAATATTATCTTTGGCGCTGTCGTGGACAAGGATCTCAAGGAAGAACTTCAGGTGACCGTCATTGCCACCGGATTGTCTGATCAACGGGGTCGACGGCGAATTCCGGGATTGAACCGGCCGGCCATGTCCTCAGCACCGGCCCCTTCCTCTTCCGTTAACAAACGCGAGATTCCAGCCATCGATCGTATCGATGAGATTAACGAAGAACTCAGCAAGGAGACCAACTCGCGATTGGCGGATGGTCAACACCCAAAGTTTAACGGACCCAGGAAAAAGACGCCGAAACCGAATGGCCATTCGACACTGGACTCCAGACCCATGCCGCGCGAGTCGGACGATCAGTTTGTCCGTTCCAATGGTAATGATCCACTCATTGAACGGGAGAGAAATGGAACCAATGGCAACGGGCATGACGAGGGTGTGGACAATCAGAACGGAAATGGATTCAGCCAGAGAGAACAACGGCTGCGCCGTTTTTCCCGTGGATCCGATTCAAACGGTGTGTCAGAAGATGACTATGAAATTCCCACCTATCGGAGAAAACGCTGGAATCTGCTGTGATTTCCTGACAGGTGGAATGTGAAATGGCCCCGACGGGCTTGTAACGTCCCATTCCCACGGCAAACTGTCACCTACCCCCCTTGTGGCGGTTTGCCACTCTTTTTATATATCCGTTCCTGTGGACACGCATCGATGTTCCGGTTGCTGATCAGCGGTGCGCGAAACGCGAGAGGGCCCCAAAAAGGGGCCCTCTTTTGTCTTTGATACCTGTGAGAGTGCGGGAAAAAGGGTGGCGTGCCGGAGTGATGGAGGGGTATACAAAAAAAGCTCCATTTAGGAGCTTTTTACAACGCAATGCATGCGGGTTACAGGGCTTTCACCACCTTGCCGGATCGCAGGCATCGGGTGCACACATAGGCCTTTTTAGGCGATCCATCCAATAAAATACGCAGTTTTTGCAAATTGGGCATCCAGCGCCGTTTGTTCAAATTGTGCGCGTGACTCACGTGGTTTCCCACCATTGGCCCTTTGCCACAAATAGCACATTTCTTGGCCATGATATACTCCTGTTCTCTCTATAGCGTCATCTTGTTTTCGATTCAAATGGTAGAATCTGCTTTTGCACAGAAGATAAAAATATCAAAAAAAGATTGAAAATGCAAGAAAAAAGTAATAACTGTTGTTTTTCTCAGGGTGTTTCGGACTCTTGTTCTTCCGCTCGCAGCGATACGGGGGGACGGATCAATTCCATCATGTAAAAGACAGCCCGGATATCTTTTTGGGTATTAAATAGTCGGGGGCGAACAGGTTGAGTTCGGTCCGGTTTGATTCTGAGGGATTCCCGCTGCTTTGGATTTTTTCGGCCCGTGCGTAGAGTCGCCTCTTTGTGTTTTAGGGACTCGATAGCGTCATCATAGGAGACAACCCGCCGAGGGGGGACGGACGCGGAGCGCTCAAAGGTGTCTTCCCGGGTGAGTGACGATGAGCGGGTCATGCCGGGTGTTTCCACGGGCTCGAAATAGGATTGTTCGGTTTCGGTAGATGGCACGGGCTCACGGGAGGGTTCCGCCTCGGGATCGGTCTGGGAAACCTGTTGTGAGCCTTTTTCACTCCGGTTCTCCGCCAATCGTTTCACAAGGCTGATAATGACAAAAAACGCAATAACGAGAATTTGTTCCATAACTCTAATCCTTATTCATAACGATCGGATGTCTTTGTGCTATCAACTTTCCAGTACCGACAAACCCGTTTTCCTTGAATGGCTGTGCCCTGTCAAAGGGCACAGCCATGGTGTGTATTATTTTTTGGGGTCTTCGCCTTCCTGCTCGGGCGATTCGCCGGATGATTTTGAAAAGGTCTCGCGCATTTGGGTGTCGGATTTTATGTTTTGCATTCGGTAATAGTCCATAATACCCAGGTTACCCTGTTCAAATGCTTTGGCCATGGCGAGAGGAACCTGAGCTTCCGCTTCCACCACTTTGGCCTGCATTTCCTGAACCCGTGCTTTCATTTCCTGTTCGGTGGCCACGGCCATGGCGCGACGTTCTTCAGCCTTTGCACGAGCGATACGCATATCCGCTTCAGCCTGATCGCTCTGGAGTTCCGCGCCCACATTGCGCCCCACATCCACATCCGCGATATCGATAGAGAGGATCTCATAAGCAGTCCCGGCATCCAGGCCTTTCTGCAAGACAAATTTGGAGATTTTATCCGGATTTTCTAGAACATCGGCATGCCGGTCTGCAGACCCGATGGCAGAAACCGTTCCCTCTCCAACGCGAGCGAGTATGGTTTCTTCGCCGGCACCGCCAACAAGTCGACTGATATTGGCTCGAACCGTTACCCGTGCGGTGGCGACCAGCTGAATACCGTCTTTGGCGACTGCAGCCACGCGGGGTGTCTCGATCACTTTGGGATTGACACTGACCTTGACCGCTTCGAGAACGTCCCGGCCCGCCAGATCGATCGCTGCGCCTTGCTTCCAGGCCAGATCGATATTGGCGCGATCGGCGGAAATGAGGGCCGCCACGACTCGTCCCACATTACCCCCTGCCAGATAGTGGGCTTCCATCTGGCTGATGTTCAGGTCCAGACTGGCTTTTTCCGCACTGATGAGAGGCCGGAGGATACCGTGAGGTTTTACTTTTCGAAGTCTCATCCCAATCAGTGTCCCCAAAGACACACGTACACCACTAAACAGAGCGGTGATCCAGAGTCCGACGGGTACATAACTCAGTATGACAATAAGCAAAAAAATCGCCAGAGCGCCAATAAGCAATATGAATCCAGACATAAATCCTCCTTTTCAGATTGTCTGTCACCATCATGTGGAGAGACGTTCCCGGAGAGGCGGACGCTCTCGTTCTGCATTCAATTGAATAATACAATCGCGCCCTCTTATTGAACCATTACGGGCTAGAGGGACGATTATCATTGTTGTGCCGGATCAGCCTCTGTCTCGACAGGACGAACCACATTGCGATTCCCGTGTGTACTCAAAATTCGAATCGGTATTCCGGCACTGACATATTCACCTTCAGTTACCACATCCACTCGTTGCTCTCCAAATCGTGCGGCTCCGGCGGGACGCAGATCTGTGAGAGCCACGCCCTGATCTCCCACCTTGAGGAGCGTGTGCTGCGGCGAATCGGGTTCGGGATTCTCGGCATCCCGGCTCAGGCGATCGGACAGAAACAAACCGGCCAGGCTCCTCCGCCCTGGCAGGTATTTGAACAGCGCCCATGCACCGAAAACTGTAAAGGCGAACGATCCCATCAGAATATAACCTACTCTGATAAAGTCATCGGCGCTCGCGACCGACACATTGCCGAGCAGGGACATAAACAGTCCGGCAGCCAGAGCGACCAGTCCGAGAATTCCTGCAATACCAAACCCGGGAATCACCAGAACCTCCACGACGATCAGCAAGAAGCCCACAATGACCAGAGCCAGACCCTCCCAACCGGCCAGGCCGGCCAGAAAATGACTCCAGAAAAACAACGCGAGAAAAATGACACCCAGAGTGCCACCAATTCCCCAACCCGGATTGATAATTTCAAAGTAGAGACCGAGAAAGCCGAGACTGATCAATAGAGAGGACACCACCGAAGAGGTCAAAAATCCCACAAGTTGTTCGATCAGGGCGGGTGCGGCAATGATCTGCCGGGCGGTGTCGAGTTGCTCTGTTTTTAAATAGTCCTGCAGCGACTGGACATTTTTATCTGAAATATTCCATTTCAGGGCTTCGGAAGCGGTCAGGGTCAACAGTTTTCCTCTTTCGATCAAACCGGGAATCTCGACGGATTCATCTACCATGGCC
>CAYPUH010000116.1:0-12733 GCA_964413725.1 uncultured Cytophagia bacterium | reverse complement strand
GTTGAATATGTCGAAGTGTTCAACAACAATGACGACGGCTTTGAGTGGTTCGGTGGTACCGTCAATACCAGCCACCTGATTGCCGCGTTCAACAAAGACGATTCGTTTGACTATGATGAAGGCTTTCGCGGCAAGGGCCAGTTCTGGTTTACGATTCAGGGATCCACCTATGGCAACCGCGGTGGCGAACATGACGGCGGCACGACGCCTGAAGACGGCACACCGTATGCGATTCCCGAGATCTACAATGCCACCTATATCGGCAGCGGCCTTGACAATGTGGATTCCGACTATACGCTCAAGATTCGCGACAATGCCGGCGGCAAGTATCGCAACAGCATTTTCATGTCGTTTGATCGCGGACTTGATATCGAAGATCTGGACAGTGGCGAAGACAGCCGTGCCCGCATGGTAGCCGGCGATCTGGTGATCGCGAACAATGTGTGGTATGACTTTGGTGCCGGCTCGACGGTGGATGCGATCGCGAAACAGGACTATGGTGCCACGCACCTGGCCGACAACAACAACGTGATTGCCGATCCCATGCTGAATGGCATCAGCCGCAATCCCAATGGCGGACTCGATCCACGACCCGGTATGATGGGTCCGGCGTATGAAAATCTCGCCGATGTTGAAGAGGATGGTTTCTTTACCACAGTGACCTATAAAGGGGCCTTTGGTGCCACCAACTGGGCCACTGGATGGACCGCCTTGTTCGACTATGGTTTCTTTGCCAGAGAAGAATTTACCGACGTGGAAAAGGATAAGGAGCTGGATTCCAGCGTACCGGCAGAATACGCTCTGCATCAGAACTATCCCAATCCGTTCAACCCCAGCACCAACATTCGGTTTGAACTTCCCACAGCCGGTAACGTGACACTTTTTGTCTATAATCAGCTTGGACAGCAACTTGACGTCCTGGTCAATGGCTTCAAGGCCGCTGGTCAGTATCAGGTCACCTGGGATGCAACAAACCAACCCAGTGGTGTTTACTTTTACAAACTGCAGACTGCGGACGCTGTTCAGATCCGCAAAATGATGTTGATCAAATAAATATTTAACCTGCCGGAAGGTTTTCCTCTCGGCAGGTTATATTCAATCCAGGCCCTGCTGCCGAAAATTGGTTTTTCTCGTCACAAACGAGAAGTGTTTCTGCCATCCGTCACCTCTTTTTGCAGCAGGGCTTTTTTTTATCCGCCCCTCACTCTTTTCTGTCCATTTTCCAGTTATGTATGTAAAGATTGTTAAGAACAGCTTTATATAGGCTTAACACTACTGTAAAAAAACAACTTAAGCCAAGTTGTTTTTACATATTTTTAACGCCTTCTTTATCACAAACTCACACTATAGAAATATCTTTGTCCTGAATGTAACCCACAAGAGTATCTGTAGAAACAGGCAAGGATTGAACATGATACGAGTTTGGGTCAGCAATCTCAACCAATGGGACTCGGCCCTTTGCGTCCGGGTTTTCAGATTAAATGGCAAGGGTATTCTCGACCGCCTGATGATTCTATTCTCGCGACTGGGAGATGGATATTTCTATGGCGCATTGGCTGTTTTGGTCACTTTGTTTGATTGGACCACTGCAAAGGTTTTCCTGCCCGCGGCAGGAGTCGCTTTTGCCATTGAGTTGATCAGCCATGGAATTCTGAAAAAAAGCGTTCGCAGAAACCGGCCTTTTGAACGGCTTTCCGAGATCCGGCAGCTGATCAAACCACCGGATCAATTCAGTTTTCCGTCCGGACACACGGCAGCGGCCTTTGTAATGGCTCTACTGCTGAGTCACTTTTACCCCTCGACCACAGCCCTGTGGTTTGGGTTTGCGGGCGCCGTAGGATTCTCCCGCGTGTACAATGGTGTCCATTACCCTGGAGATGTCTTTGTCGGAATGCTGCTTGGTTTGGCAAGTGGAAAAATTGCATTAACATTGATGGTGGTGTGATATGAAAGTCGCCTATTTTACTGAAAGTTTACCCCCCAACACCGATGGTGTTGTGAGAACATTGTGTCATTTGGTGGATACACTGGAATCTGAAAAAGTCGATTTCCGGTTTTTTTCTCCGGTAAAATCTGAGGATCTCCCCTGGAAAGACCGGGTACGAAAAGTGGCCTCTGTGCCCTTTTTTGCCGAATATCAATTGGGCATACCCTATTTCCATGGTATTATTTCAGAATTAAATCGATTTCAACCGGATTTGATTCATGTGGTCAGTGAATCCCTTCTCGGGTATTATGGTCTTCAATATGCCAGACGGAAAAAGATACCCGTTGTTTCCAGCTACCATACCCACTTTGTATCTTATTTCAGCTATTATGGTTTTAACAAAATCGAGAATTTCGGCTGGCAGTACCTGCAATGGTTTCACAATCAATGTGACAGAACCTATGCCCCCTCTCCCAGTGCCGTGCATGAGTTGAACGGCAGAGGATTTCAGGATGTCGAGCTTTGGCAACGTGGAGTCGAGGTGAAGCGATTTTCTCCCGACTATTATGATAAGGAGCTTCGCCAGCATGTGGGTGCTGAAAACAAGCCGTTATTGCTTTTCGTCGGGAGATTGGTCAAAGAAAAAGATCTGGATGATTTGATCGCCGCGGACGCATTGCTGAAAACCAAAGGATATGACTACAAATTGGCTATTGTCGGCGATGGACCGATGCGGGAAGAGCTGGAATATCGGTTGCCGGATGCTCATATACCCGGCTATCAGCATGGCAGTGACCTTTCAAGGTGGTATGCCACCGCGGATATGTTTGTCTTTCCCTCGACAACAGAAACCTTTGGCAATGTAATTCTCGAATCCTTTGCCTCGGGCACGCCTGCTGTCGGTGTGAGGAAGGGTGGCGTCGCGGATATCATCAACCACGGGAAAGATGGTCTGATCGCAGATGCAAAATCGCCGGAACACTTTAGCTCTCAAATCGAAATGCTTCTCGATTCTCCGGAACTCCTGAAACGGTTTTCCATTGAAGCACAAAACACAGCCAAGCAGTACAGCTGGAATGCGATCAACCGCAATTTGCTCGGCAGTTATGAAAATGTACTGATGAATCAGAATTGAGACTGGAATGACAAAACGGTCCCGAATGGATCTCCACGTTCATACCTGCCATTCGAAAACGGCAGGGGATGTATTTCTCAGTCGAATGGGTGTTCACGAGAGTTACACACAACCCGATACTGTTTATCGGGTTGCCAAAGCCAGGGGTATGGACTTTGTCACGATCACTGATCACGACTCGATTTCCGGAGCTCTTGAAATCGCCCATCTGGATCGGGTGATTATAGGTGAAGAGATAACCACCTTTTTCCCGGATGACGGCGCCTGCCTCCATGTGGTGGCACTGGATATTGATGAGGCGCAGCACCGTGATATTCAAAAATGCCGCAATAATATTTTTGAACTGGTTTCCTACCTGCAGGCGGAATCCGTATATCATTTTGTCGCGCATCCGTTTTTCAGAATGACAACGCTTTCCCTCGAACATGTGGAACAATGCCTTCTCTTGTTTGAGACGTTTGAAGTCCGCAATGGGGGCAAGACTCTATACCCTGTTGATTTGATCGATCGGATCCTTGCCGGCTTGACACCGCAAAAAATCGAATCTCTGGCCTCCCGCTACGGCATCGATCCGTGTGCAGAGAAACCCTGGTTAAAAAACAAGGTGGCTGGTTCTGATGATCATGGCGGCATCCTCATCGGTTTGAATCATACGAGCACTCCGTTTGCCACCTCCAAAGATCAACTGATGACCTTTTTAAAATCCGGTCAGTCTCAACCCGAAGGCGATGGAGGGACTCCACTGGCTGTGGCGGCTGAAATTCTATCGGTGACGGCGCAGTGTGCTATTGAACGGAAATGGATAAATTCTTCCCTGAAACGCAGAGCTATTGGAAATCTTTTTGGGCCGATGCCGGCGAAAACAACGCTGATGTCTCGACTGTTTTCGGCGTCTCTTCGAATGAACGCCATTTTGCTGAGCAAGGTGGTACCGGACCGAAAAGAAGACATCCTGACCGAGGTGCTGTTTGAACGTCTCTATTCCGATTCCTTCCTCAGGAATGCAATAGCAAACGGATTGTCCTATGATGACGAGCAACTCGAAAACCTGTTCAAATCCATAACCGGAATGGCTGCGGACCTGTTCGATCGCATGATGGAGGACGGGCAGGGTCAGGGCATTGAACGATTGAAATCACTGTCCCTTGAATACAAGACGGTACTTGCAACGGCGATTTTAATCGTACCCTATCTTATCGCGTTTCGAACCGAATACAAAGACCGCCCGCTCATGCGGGAATGTTATCGGGAACTCCAAATCGACGCAATTCCAACCATTGCCGTGTTTACGGATGAGCCGGACCCGGCTCAGCTTCATGTTCAGGAACTGACCACGTTACAGCGTTCTAACGTTCTCCTGATCGATGAGAGTCGATTTCAGTTATCCCCACAAACCCCATCCCGGTGGGTGTTGATGATGCTGGAATGTCTGGATCTGTTTTTCAAACACGACGTCACTCAGGTCTATATCCATTCCATTGGCAAGATGGGTTTGTTGGGATTTTTAATCGCCCGATGGATGAATGTATCCCTTGTGTTGAGATATCCGGCGATGAAGCTCGACGCATATTTGAACGCATTGGATAAAAAAGAAGCGCAGATATACCGGTTTTTGTTCAAAAATCTGCTGCGGTTGGTGGATGAAATTTGGGTTGATGGTACTCTGGATCGACAGCATGCCCAGTCAATGGGGGCCAACAGGGAATCTATTCAGTCCGTGCCAGAGTTATGGGCCAGTATGATCGTTCGCATGCATGACGACCTGCAGAGTTCTGAAAAAACCATGCCGGTAGAAGAAAAAATGATCTATTGAGGGGGGCGATCATTGAAAGCGAGTGTCCAGAAAGCCACACTGTTCCGCTGAAGTCAAAGCAGGCATATTGCTATAGATATGAAACGGGTGAAATGGCAGGGTTTTGTAAAAACAACAGTATTTCTGGAAAACAAGAGTTTGTGCTCTGATGACAAAGAATTCGTGGACAGATTGGATAAGGTGACTCTTTGATTCTCTGTGATATTACTCAGTCATATTCTCCTACCAGTGGGGGGATCAGGACATACATAAAGGAAAAACAAAATTTTATTCAAGGCTGCCCGGAATATCGTCACATACTAATTGTCCCGGGTGAGCGGGATTCGAAACATGCAGATGGTAATTGTATTACCTATACCATTGCTGCCAGGCCGGTTCCCGGATGCGAACCGTACCGGTTTACCTTTCGCCTCGACAAGGTGATATCCATTTTGATGGATGAACGACCGAACATCATTGAATTGGGCAGTCCATATGTGCTTCCTTTTGCTGCATATTGGGTGCGAAAAGGGTTCCCCTGTAGCCTGGTCGGGTTTTACCATACCGATTTTCCAACAGCGTATGTCGAAACCTTTATGAACAACAGCAAGCATTCGTATCTTTCCGGTGTGGCTACGTGGACGGCAAAACGATACGCTCGGTCCATATACAACCGGTTTGATTTGACGCTCACCTCGTCTGAGTTGATGAAACGACGATTGCAAAAGATGGGAATAAAGACCATCGAAAAGGTCCATCTGGGTGTTGATTTGGATCTCTTTCATCCCAACAAGAGAAACGAACAGTTTCGTCAACAGTTGGGCGTAAAGGATGATGATCTCATTTTGATTTATTCGGGACGATTGGATGGTGAAAAGCGCGTGGACCTGTTGCTGGAGGCGTTTGACCGTATCTCCGATCGATTTCAAGGTATGATGCTCTTTGTGGGAGAGGGGCCGTTTCGACAGCGGATACAGAATGCCGGCAGGCGAAATGCCAACATCCGCTGGCTTCCTTACGAACATGATCGTGAGCTGTTGGCCATGTATCTGGCTTCCTCCGATATTTACACGACAGCGGGACCGCACGAGACATTCGGCCTGTCGATTTTGGAGGCACAGGCGTGCGGATTGCCGGTTATCGGTGTCCGTGGAGGGGCGTTGATGGAGCGGGTTTCACCGTCTGAGGGTCTTTTGGGCCCGGTGGATTCTGTCTCCGATCTCTCTGCGAATATGCTCAATCTATCCTGTAATGGTTATCTTGGAAAAGGAAAAAATGCCCGACGGCTGGTAGAAAAACACTTTTCCTGGCATGCAACATTTACGACATTAATGGAAACCTATGAACTCCTTCAGCGAAAACAGACCGAAAACCAAAAAGCGCGGATTCGATTTCAATCGAATTTTTCAGATACTCGTCTACATCATACCCCTCGGCGTACTCGGGAATGTCCTGTTTTCCTTCGTGACAACGGATAAGAATGTTTTCCTGTCCTTGTCTCATTTTTCATTACGCTATCTGCTTTTGGCCATTCTGTTGGCGTTGGTACCCTGGTTAACCAATACCCTCCGGGTTTCCATCTGGACACGCTTTCTGGGAAAACGCTATCGTATCCGGGATATGTTTCGTGTCGTTTTGGGTACCGAACTGGGATCTGCGATCAGCCCGACTGCCATTGGCGGTGGATATATCAAGATGGGTATGCTGATCCAGAAAGGACTGCCCCCCGGACAGGCGGCCTCTTTGATGACACTGGGCAGTCTCGAGGATGCATTCTTTTTTGTCCTTGCCCTGCCTCCGGCTATTCTGTATACCTCTGCGTATGATCTGCCCGTATTTGGAGAGCTGATCGATCGCTTGCAACCCTCAACACATGCCCTGGCCGGCATCGGTACCGCACTTTTCGTTATGTTTGTCCTCATGTACTTTGGGCGCAAATCAAGACTCTTAAAAACGTTTGTCGCACTTTCCTATATATCCTGTATTGCCGGAAAATTTAAAAAGCTTTGGCTGGATTTTATCACGGTCTATCAACTGGTTGGATCGCGCGGCAAGCTCTATTTTTGTGTCAGTCTACTGTTGACATCCATCCAGTGGATCTGTCGCTATTCCGTTATTTCTGCACTCCTGGCCTGTTTTCAGGTACCCGTCAATCCGGTATTATTCTTTCTGTTCCAATGGGTTGTTTTCACACTGATGACGTTTGTTCCCACCCCCGGTGCCATGGTGGGTGCAGAAGCTGCATTTTATTTTATCTATGGCGCGTTTCTTCCCCGAGAACTCATCGGCATTATCACAGCTGGCTGGCGGTTTCTGACCTATTATTTCCAACTGAGTCTGGGATCGGTAATCTTTGGCATCTGGAATCTCAAACATATTTCATCTTTGAAGCGATAGCATTGATACCGCCCGTCAACCTCTCATCGAATCTGATTGAATGGTTACCCTTCCGTTCAAACCCAAAGTGTCTCTCCCTTGACGGGTTTTGCCAAAATTATTTATCGCAATTTTTCCAGTGTCCGGCTGACCAATCGGACGCCGGCCTTCAAATATAATAAAATCAGCGCCTTGCGCGTGTTTAACACATAAAACCGAACCGAAAATTAATTTTTAAAAAACGCATTGATTTCACAAGGGTTATGAGGGGCTGGTCTCCGTTAACCGGACAACAGCGGCAGTTTTTTTTAAAATCGCTGAACTCGTTTCAGAAAAGCTTGATTCTGGTCCTATGATTTGCTACTTTTTCTCTACTGCATCAGCCAAGGGCAGAATCTCAGAGTCCGGGCGTTGCCTGTCAAAGCCATGCCCTTTCAACACCCTGTTATAAATGTCTTATTGTGCATCCCGTCATCTAACGAGTATAAGGTTCGCATGAGAACGGTTCTTACGTCATTATGTATTCTGGTGGGAGTGTCCGGTCTTTTGGCTGTCCCCCCGACCCAATCCCGGAATGAACGGCCCCTTCCGACAATTCAAAAATCGGCGATAGATGATTATTGGCATTACCACGATGTTGGCAATCTCGGTCTTACCGTGACCAATTATGGTGTTCTCGGTGAAGGGTACAACAACCCGGATCAACCTTCCTGTATGTACAAGCTATACGCCAACAACCCGCGCGAGCAGGTGGAACATATGTCTTTTGGTGGATTATGGATCGGTGGCCGGGGCGGTCCCAGTGGAGGGGTGCACGTATCAACAGCTATCGTGGATGGTGTGTTCGAGGCCGGGGAGGAGGGATTTGAATTCACCAACACGGCCTCCGAGGGCGATACCATCCAGATCCGTTCCTCCATTGTCACGTCTCCTTACTTTGATCCCAAGGCTGTTTCTCACCAGGATTTCGTTGCACAATTTACCGATATCAATACCCGGGTGCCCGGCACCGATTTTGAAATTCCCAACCATACTCCTTTGGGACTCTCTATAAACCTCGAATCCTATGCCTGGAATTTTCCCTACACCGAAGCATTTGTTGTTCTGAATTATACCCTATCCAACATCTCGGACCAGCCCATCGAAGATGTGTATGCCGGCATTTGGGCTGATGCGTCGGTTGGAAACATGAATTATACCAGTATCTATGAGCCCGGCGGAGGCTGGACCTGGTATGACAATCTGAATGGCTATGACATCGACTACAATATGGCCTATCAGTATGATGTGGACGGAGATGACGGTTTTGCAGAGAGTTATTTTGGCATGCGTTATCTGGGATCTTCCCTGCCACAGGAACAAGTGGACTCGTATTATGACCAGTGGGTCTGGTCGGCCAATCTGAACCAGAATTTTCCCGATTATGTGATGCCGGTGGATGATAATGAGCGGTATGAGGTGTTACGCGGGCGCCATGTGGGCAAATATTTTAATGCTCCCACGGCGGGTGGATATCCTACTGATCCGGAAGAGGAAAACAGCTGGATGTTGTTTCTCTCTGCAGGCCCTCTGGGAGATCTCGAACCGGGAGAGTCTCTCAATGTGGTCTTTTCCATTGTGACGGGTCTGTGGGCCACCAAAGATGCCAATGACAATGTGAATCGACGGGCCAATCTCCGACTGAATTCGGAATGGGCTCAAATTGCCTATAATGGTGAAGATGTAGACGGAGACGGCAAGCTCGATCCCAATGAAGATCTCAATGGCAATGGCGAACTCGATGAAGGGGAAGACGAATACCGTCCCGAGCTCGACCTGAACGGGAATGGATACTGGGATCCCGGCGAAGAGGTGTTTGGGGATGAAGATGGTCATCTGGACATCCGCGAAGATGTCTACCGCAACCCCCTCAAGGGTATCGAAGCGGGAAACGGAGAGATCGATCGGTTTATCTTGCCCTCTCCTCCGCCCTCTCCCAATCTGCTGGTGGTTCCGGGGCGAGGAAAGGTTACCCTGTATTGGGACAATGTCAGTGAAGAATATGAGGATCCCATCACGAGAGAAAAGGATTTCGAGGGATTTCGAATCTATAGCGCGCCCAAAACTGCCAATTCCGATGCCGATTATTCTCTTCTCGCTCAGTTTGATAGAAAGAATACTATCGGCTATGATACCGGCCTGTCCACGATTCGTGTCGACACGGTCATCAATGACACACGATATTTTTACAAGTTTGAAAACACCAATCTGCATGATGGTTGGCCCGGCCATTACTGGTATTCGGTTACCGCATATGACAAAGGCAACGAGAAGAACAAACTGCCCAGCCTGGAAAGCTCGATTCTGGAAAACAAAACCTTTGCCATTCCGGGAACCCCTGCACAGTCTGGAACGGAATCTTCTGCCGCGCCGGTAACGGTCTTTCCCAATCCCTATCGCGCCCAGGCCATCTGGGATGGTCCGGGTGCCCGGGATCAGATGCTGTGGTTCGTCAATCTTCCGGCCCGTGCAACCGTGCGTATCTATACCCTGGCCGGGGATGTGGTCGATGAGTTTCAGCATGACGGCGAGTCCTATCAAGGGGAGGATGTGCAGTTGATGACCGATCGAATCGGTGGGACGCAAACGGTCCTGCCGGGTGGTATGCATGCCTGGGATCTGATCTCGGCTCATGACCAGGCGATTGCCACAGGACTCTATCTTTTTAGCGTGGAGGATCTGGATACCGGTGATGTTCAGACCGGAAAGTTTCTGATCATCAAATAGGACTCAAGTCGCGACCCATCGTCATCCGGGACGTCCATAAGGAAAATGAACGCCATGATATTATGTTTGGGTGTTTGGTATTGAACAGTTAGTTCATTTGATCAGTACAAACAAGTGATGTGGTGTCCCGCATTGGGAACCACTCACGCCAATTGTTCATCAAACGAAAGGAGCATACCTTGAAACGACAGCTACTAACAGGTTTCGTTATAGTCCTCTTTGCAATGGCTGTGACTGCAATGGCAACCCCCATTCGGGATATCCAGTATACTGAGGATGCTTCCGGTGATTCACCCCTGAGTGGGCAGGAAGTCACCATTACCGGTATTATTAGCGGTGAACCCTATGCGTTTGGATCGAGCTACTATGTACAAGATGCAAACGAGCCGTGGTCTGGTATCATGGTTTATGATCCCGATCGCGAAGCTGCTGAGGGTGATCTGGTCACCCTGACCGGAACGGTCAGCGAATACTGGGGAATGACCCAGATCGGCAATGTGACAGCCTTTTCCATCGATTCCACCGGTGTGGGAGGACTCGAGCCCATGCTGGTGACCACCGGTGAAATTGCCACGGATGGAGACAGCGCCGAAGCGTATGAAGGATGCCTGGTTCGCGTCGAAGATGCGGATATTACCAATCCGGCTCTTGGATACGGCGAGTGGGAAATCGATGACGGCACCGGTGCCTGCCGGGTCGATGACGCGGCTGATTATTTCTTCAATCCGGACGATCACGCTGCTGTAAAATCGGTTACCGGTATATTGAATTATGCACATGGTGATACCAAAATCGAACCACGTCTGGCCTATGACGTGGTAGAAGCTGGAGAGTATACACGCCTCCAACGTATTCAGCAGGTTCGTTACAGTGACCTGCTCAAGACTCCGGAGGACCACATCTCGGACACCAGCTATCTGGATCAGGACACGGTAACGGTCAAGGGTGTCGTGACCATGCCCACCGGTCTGAGTTACGCCGGTGAGGGTATCAAATTTATCTTCTCCGAACCCGAAGGTGGTCCCTGGTCCGCTATTCTCTCTTACCACCCGGACTCCACCTCCTACCCGCAGCTGTATGAAGGGGATGTCATCACCATGACGGGGTATCTCGACGAGTATGCCACAGATGTCAGCAACATGACAGAGTTTTGGATTACCAGCCCCATCAACGTCGTCGATTTTGGTCAACCCGTGCCGGAACCCGATTCCATTGCCACAGGTGACCTGCGCTGGCCCACCACAGCCGAACAGTGGGGCACGGTGATGGTCGAGGTCGGAGACGCCACGGTCGTAGATGTCAATCCCGCGTTTGAATTGTTTGCCGTAGATGATGGCACCGGTTCTATCCTGGTCGATGATGATTCTGACAGTCTGGAAGACTATACCGTTCCACCTTTGGGCACCATTGCCGAGTCGATCGAGGGTTGGGTTTATCATCACTATGGCACCTATGTGGATTCGTCGGCTTACAAGCTCGAGCCCCTCTATACCGAGGATATCATCTGGGGCGTCGGTCCTCCTGCTGTTGAGAACACGGCGCGCTCCATCGCGGCACCGACCTCAACCGATGCCGTTACCGTCACCACAGAGGTCGCCACCAACCTGGAAATCTCCTCTGTTACTCTTTACTATAGTGTAGATGGCGGGACCTATGAAGACGTTCAGATGACCGATCAGGGAGACGGCACCTGGACAGGAGAGATCCCGGCTCAAGCCGCGGACAGCTTTGTCAGCTATTATGTCAAAGCCACGGACAGCGAGGATCAGAGCACCACAGCTCCTGCTGATATCGAAGCGCTGAATTTTAGCTATGTGGTCAAGGACGGACCCCTGACCATCGCCGATATTCAGTACACGCCTTGGGAAATGGCCACCAGTCCGTTCGAAGGACAGTCTGTTGAAGTGACCGGTATCGTCACCGTGGACTCGGCGTATTACAATGACTATGAAGGCTATGTGATTCAGGATGCAGAAGGCGCCTGGAACGGTGTGTATCTGTTCGGCAGTATGCCGACGATGCTCCGTGGCGACCAAGTCAAGGTATACGGCACCGTGACGGACTATAATGCCGACTGGCATTTCAAATGGGATAACAACACCACCATTCTGGTGGACAGCGCCGAGGTGTTGAGCACGGGTAACGATTTGCCGGCCATCACCACCGTGACCACCGGCGACCTGGCCGACAAGACCGAGACCGCGGAATCGTTTGAGGGCACGCTGGTACGCGTCGAGAACGCCACCATCACCGCGGTCAACAGTTATGATGTCAGTCTCGATGATGGCTCCGGTGCCTGCCTGTTGGATGCAGATGGTCTGATTGCCGGTGACAACGATCCCAATCCTGTGTTTTTCATCGATTCGGATAATGAACAGGTCGTGGTGAACGGGACCGACACCTTAAAAGTCGGCGACCAGGTTTCCTTTGCACAAGGTGTGCTCACCTTTAGCTTTGGAACCCACAAGATCGAATTGCGCGATCTCAATGATGTGGGTGTGGTCACCGGCGTCAAGGATGATGTTGTGGCTCGTCCTCTCAACTATCGTCTGGCTCAGAATTATCCCAACCCCTTTAATCCCGAGACCCGTATCTTTTTCGAGATTCCGGCGTCTCATCAGGTTAAAGTGGTGATCTATAACATGCTCGGACAGCAGGTTCGCACACTGGTGGATGAACAGATGAATGCCGGCCGTCATACCGTCAACTGGGATGGCCTGAACAACCTGGGCACTCG
>CAYPUH010000115.1:0-12743 GCA_964413725.1 uncultured Cytophagia bacterium | reverse complement strand
GCAACCTGCTGGAGAATCGGTGCATCCAGGGACAGGGCTACATCAGCATAGGTCTGATCCAACCCCGGCCCCAGATTCACGGCCTCCGGGAATACCACCATATCGGGCCTTCGCACCGCCACCGAATCCAGATAGTCGAGCGCCTGCTCCAGATAGGCCTCCCGGTCCTGGGTCATCAACCCGTCCAGCTGGACCAGTGCGACACGCGCCGGCTCTGCAGCCGATACACCGACCATACACAATATAACCCAAATCAATGCAATCCGCTTCACATGCTCCTCCTCATCTTAAATATCCCGGATTCTCGATTAGCAGGCCCCTAATAAAACAACTATAACACAAGGTACAACTTGATTTCCTAAAAACGCAATACTATATTAGGAGGTGACAAATTAATTTATCAATCGCAACACCGATTCACCCCTGCGGTTCCTTCCGCACCCCTTCCATGCCGGAGCAGAACGATACCCTCTCCGATGGAAGTCCCTGGAGTATAAATGTCCTGCCTGTCGTGCGGGTCTGTCATGTTCATTAAAAAAGAGGATCTATCATGAGACATTTCCCCAGGATGGCCTTCATCCTCGCGTGTCTGACTCTGTTCATCACGAGTGGTTATGCCGCCCCCCCCACCGATGTCCAGAAAACCGAACTCATTCGCCTTACCCTCACACCGAATGAGGCAAAGCAACTCAGAGGGATGGATATTGATTTTGCCACCGGCCTGGAAGACAGCGTCGCTCTCGCCGTGGTCTCCAAAGCAGAATTGGCAGTGCTGTCAGAACGTGGCTATCGCTCTGAACCCATCATGACCTCTGACAAGGAGGTCGATCTCTACAAACGCGCCCTCTATGGTCCGGATATGACTCTGCCGGACGTGTATCATACTGCTAAAGAGATCGTCAGGGAACTCAAAGAGCTCAAGGCAAACTATCCGCAGATGGTCAAACTCAAAAAAATCGGCCAGACCTCACAGGAAAAACACGACATCTGGGCGGTAAAAATCTCGGACAACGCACCCACCGAGGAAGACGAACCCGCCATCCTGTTCAGCGGTTCGATTCATGCCGATGAACTGGCCGGCACGGAAATCTGTATGACTCTAATCAACGAGCTCCTGAACTCCTATGGAACCGATTCTCTGCGCACCGCATGGGTCGATGCCTATGAGATCTGGTTCATCCCGATCATCAACGTGGACGGTCATACCGTGGTCACCAGCAGTATCGATCCCCGGTGGAGAAAAAACACCCGCGACAACAACGGCAATGGCGTCTTACTGGAAAAAGGCGATGGCATCGATCTCAACAGAAATTTCGATTTCAACTGGGCCCATGGCGGCAGCGGCGACCCCGAAAACGGCCGATACCGGGGCAAGTACCCCTTTTCGGAACGTGAGGATCGGGCGGTCGCCGATCTCGCACTGGAACAAAAATTCGTCCTCTCCATCACCTACCACAGTCAGGGCGAAGTGATCTATTACCCCTGGGACTGGCGGGGACGCAAGGCACCGGACGATGCCCTGCTCACCAAACTGGCCAACGAGCTGGGAAGCAGTATCCGAACCATGAAAGGCGATACCACCTATATCCCCCACTATGGAGCCGCGCTGGTGGGACAAACCTATCCATGGCTCTATGGCGTTGCCGGGACGCTGGATTTTATCGTCGAAACCGGCAAGAACCGGCATGTTTTCCCCCCGTCGAGTCTGAAAAAAATCATTGCCGGTAACCTTCCCGGTGCCTATTATATGCTGAATCAGATGAACGGACCCGGACTCACCGGCCATGTCACAGACGCCACCACCGGAGACCCACTGGTGGCCGAGGTCTATTTTCCCGATATCGACACCGAAGATATCGAACGTCGGACCACCGAAAAACGCTACGGCAGGTATCACCGCCGTCTCGAATCCGGCACCTATCGCGTCATTTTCAGAAAACCCGGCTATGAAACCCGTGTGATGACAGATATCACCGTCCGGGACACCGGCTGGACCGACCTGGAAGTGGCCCTGACTCCCCTGTCCGATTAGCAGATCCGGATCAAGCCCTGTCCCGATCCACAGACACCACAAAAAACAGGGACGACCGGACAAAACAATTCTGACAGAACGATCAAAAGAACAAAAACCGCGGGCCCAAAACGCGCAGAGGAAAATATGAATCCTCTGCGCCTGTCCGCTTCCGCGATATCAAGGAGGCACATATGAGCTCGGAACCCCGAAGCCTCGGCCAGTATCCAGCGACGTTTTGGGTGGCCAACACCATGGAAATATTCGAACGCATGGCCTGGTATGGCTTTTTTGCCGTATCCTCACTCTATATCACCGGAGCCGTGAGTGACGGGGGGCTCGGGTTTTCCGACGAGGACCGGGGCGTGCTGCAAGGTGTGGTCACCTTCTTTCTCTACCTGTTCCCGGTGGTCACGGGAGCACTGGCAGACCGATATGGATTCAAACGAATGCTGTTCACCTCCTTCCTGGTGCTGATGCCGGCCTATTTTTTCCTGGGTCAGTTCAAATCCTTTCCCACCTTTTTCCTTGCGTTCATGCTCGTGGCCCTGGGGGCGGCCATGTTCAAACCGGTGATCATCGGCACCGTCTCAAAGACCACCACAGACAAGACCGCCTCTATGGGATTCGGTATCTTTTACATGATGGTCAATATCGGCGGATTTGTCGGGCCCATCGTGGCCGGCATCGTGCGAGGATGGGACTGGAACTGGGTGTTCGTAGCATCCGCCGGCTGGATTGCCATCAATATGATTTTCGTCACCCTGTTCTACAAGGAACCAACATCGGAAAGCCGGTCCGCCAATCCCCGAACCCTGAAAAAAGTGATGAACGATATGGTTCAGGTGCTGGGCAACGGTCGCGTCTTTTTACTGGTCTTTTTCCTGTTGTCGGTCCTCGTATTGGGATCAAAATACACCGCCAGTGGTTCAATTACCTGGGGAGCGATCATCGCGATCGTGACAGGATGGCTGATCGTCAATCTGGTATACGATATCTGGATCCGCCGATCCAATACACCGTCAACCTCCTGGTACCGGCAACCCATGCAACTGGGGGACTGGCGTTTCGGTCTGTTCCTGCTGTTGATGTCCGGATTCTGGACATCCTTTAATCAGATTTTTTATACACTACCACTGTATATCCGCGATTTTGTAGACACCTCGGATGTGATGAATGCCATGGTGGGAATGATGAGCGCCGTGGGACTGTCCGGCGTCGCCCAGAGCATCAAAGCATCCATGGTCACCACCGGACAACTCAATCCGGAATATCTGATCAACATCAATGCGGGTGCGATCATCCTGTTTCAGGTCGCGGTCTCTTTTTTCGTACGACGGTTAAAACCTTTCACAACGATTTTTTACGGTGTTCTCATCACCGTGGCCAGTTTTTCCGTTTTTGTCTTTGGATCCACCGGCTGGATCGTGGTTGCAGGTATCGTGGTCTTTTCATTCGGGGAAATGATGGCCAGCCCCAAATCCAAAGAATATACCGGCCGTATCGCACCCCCCAATAAAGTGGCTCTCTATATGGGGTATTTTTACTGGTGCGTCGCCCTGGGCAATCTGTTCGGAGGCATTCTGTCGGGACAACTGTACGCTGCCTTTGCTCGCGATATGCAACGTCCCGACCTGATGTGGCTCATCTTTGCCATCCTGGCTCTGGTCACCGCCGCGGCGATCTGGGTCTATGACCGCATGGTCATCGGTAAATCCACATCGTGAGCCTGTAATCCATTACATGGGTGTCCCATCCGACGACGGGGCACCCGTCCATCATGTCGACAAATCAGAACGGAGAGGTTGAATGTCCACATCCTATACCGGGATATTTAAACAACTGGGCCGGGACAAAGGTGTCCTGCGCGATCCCAAACGATCACTGCAACGAACCACCGGTGATGTGTTGGTCCCTGCAGAAATGATCACGACCCAGGGTCTCAGAGACGGTGCCCGAGTCACAGGCACACTGAACCAGCAGGGGCACCGATATGTATTGGCCACTCTCGAAACCATCTGTGGCCACGAGCCACAGGTCTATCAAAACCGGAAACCCTTTTCCGAATTGACGGCCATCGATCCCATGCTGCGATTCAATTTTGCCCACAGCGATCGTCCTGCTCTGCGTGCTCTGGATCTGGTCGCGCCCATTGGTAAGGGAACCCGTGGACTTTTGGTCTCCCCTCCCAAGGCGGGCAAAACCACCCTTCTGGAAACCTGTGCTCAGGCCATTCATGAACAACACCCGGAGACACGCATCATCGTTCTCCTGATAGATGAACGTCCGGAAGAAGTCACCGCGTTTCGCCGAGCCGTGAACGCGGATGTGCTGGCCAGCTCCAATGACCAGAGTGTTCAGGAGCATGTCGACCTCTCCGAATTGACACTGGCACATGTGCGGGCCGAACTCGAATGCGGCAACGACGTGATCATTCTGGTGGACAGCCTCACCCGAATGGGGCGGGCGTTCAATCTCCACGGATCGGGGTCCGGACGCACCCTCTCTGGGGGCATCGATGCCAAAGCCCTGGAAATCCCACGTCGGTTTTTCGGTGTGGCCCGCAATGTGGAGGAGGGAGGCTCCGTAACCATCCTGGCCACCGCCCTCATCGATACCGGCTCCCGTATGGATCAACTCATATTTGAAGAATTCAAAGGAACCGGAAACAGCGAATGGGTCCTCAACAGAACCCTCGCAGAAGAACGCATCTTTCCGGCAGTGGATGTGATCGCCAGCGGAACCCGGCGCGAGGAACATCTCTATTCGAAACACGAACTGCATGTGATCACCAAACTCCGGCGGGCGCTCGCAGCATTGCCACCCGAACGGGCCACAAAAGCGCTGCTCGACCTGGTCGGTCAGCATCCCGATAACTCTCAACTGCTCGACAGTATCGAAACGAACAGCAAATCTCTGTTTGCATAAGCCTCTGCCATCGCGTTTCAGCAGGACGTTTCCCGGACGCAGACAGAGCACACCCGGGTTAAAAAAAATGCTCCGGGGGCAACCCGGCAACACCAAAGCAAACCATAAAACAGACACTCATGAGAAGAAAAATCATCATCGGCATTCACGGACTGCACAACAAACCACCGTACCGGATGCTCAAAAACTGGTGGAAAATAGCCCTGCGAGAAGGACTGTTCCACAATCCCGACCACTGGAGATTCTTTCCGCTGGAGATGAATTATTGGGCCGACGTGCTCTATACATCCCCTCTCGATCCCACCCTGATGGATGAGACGAACCCCCTCTTTGTCAAATATCCATACTGTTCGGGAACGGACTTTTCAACCCACCCACCCAACCGGTGGCGTCAAAGAACTCTCGACGGCCTGGAAAAACTGGCGGACCGTCTCTTTCTCAGTGAAGATATGACGGCAAAACTCGAATCCCTCTCCAACCTTGTTATCCGAACCTATTTTAAGGATCTGGACCGCTACTATTCGGACCAGCTGTATCGGGGTAAAAAAACCGTCCGCGATGAAATCCGCGATCGACTGCTGAAACAGCTCCTTCGACATCGTAACAAGGAAATATTATTGCTGGCTCATTCCATGGGCTCCCTCATCGCCTATGATGTGCTGATCCAGTATCAGGATATGGTTAAAATCGACACGCTGGTCACCGTCGGCTCCCCTTTGGGACAGCCGGCGATCATCGCCAAGATGATCAAAGACCACTTTGATCAGGACCGTCCGAGCCGGTTGCCCACGCCGGACAACATTCGGACGGCCTGGTATAATATTGCCGACCTCAAGGACCGGGTGGCCCTCAATTACACCCTGAACGATGACTTTTCGCCAAACAAAGAGGGCATCATACCACAGGACATCATCGTCCGCAATACCTACCGCGTACGGGGAAAATCCAACCCTCACAGCGTGTATGGCTATATCCGGACTCCAGAGTGTTCTCAAGTGGTCTATACGTTTCTCAAAACCGGCCGATCCCGCGCTCGTCAGTGGTTCGAACACCATATTACACCGCTGCTCTATCCGTTACGGGGCACCCATTCTCCCGCCGGATGGCTTTTAAAATTGAAACGGCTGTGGAAAAAAACAGAATAACGCCCGCATCTCATGTGTTATCGTAACACCGAAAGCCATGGCCGAAAACCCCATACGGGTTTTCGGCCATACAAAGCAAAGTTTATTCTGGATAGGAAAACACCATGAACAGCAAACGTGTCTCCTGGTTCCGGATCGTGCGGGCACCGTTTTTCACCTCGATCCTGGCGCCCTTGTTTGTCGGAGGGCTCGTCGCCATCACCGCCGGTGGATCCTTTTATCCTCTCAATTTATTTCTCGCCCTGATTGCCGGTGTGGGGCTGCATGCAGCCACCAATGTGTACAATGATATCTATGACACCCTGCAGGGAACGGACCGTGTCAATCTGCATCGCAATGAATTCAGTGGCGGATCCGGTCTGTTGGTGGACGATCCGGGACTGATCGACCGCATGTTCCGAATCGCACGGCTTGCTCTTCTCATCGCTCTCGTGGCGGTAGTACTCCTGGCCCTCAGAATCGATCCGGAACTCCGTCTCGTGCTGGCACTGCTCTACGGTCTGTCGGCCTTTTTCAGCAAATACTATACGGCGGCTCCTGTGAAACTGTCACATCGGGGTCTGGGTGAGGTGTCGGTCTGGTTTGCCTTTGGTCCCATGGCCATTCTGTTCAGCGCCGTTAGCCAAAATGTGGCATTTCATGAGCTGGTGCTGGTAGCCATGCCCGTCACCGGTCTGAGTACCACCTCGATTCTGCTGGTGGGAGAGATGATCGATCGTCAGGCAGACGGGGAAACCGGCAAATGGGGCGTTGCCGTTCGATTGGGCAACCCGGCTGCCGCGCGGATTCTTGTGGGTGTCCATACGCTGATTATGATCAATATTGTCGCCATCGCCCTGACCGTTCCGAACGGCTGGACCGCTGCCATGGCCCTGGTCCCATATGTCCTGCTGCTTCCACGGCTCATTCCCATGGTTCTCAGGAACGCGGACAACCCGGACGATCTGAAAGGTGCGGCCGCTATCAATGTCCAGCTGCATATGCTGTTTTCAATCCTGCTGGTGACCGGATTGCTGATCACCGTTCTCTGACCGTAAACCCGATTGCGTATGTCAATACCGTTTATCGACAAACTGGCAGAAAAACGCCGGTCATTCTATCGCTCGCTTCGCGAAAACCGCTTTCACTTTAAAGACATCCTGGTGGGCACATATACCGATCCGGCCCATTTTATCTTTGAAATTCTGCAAAACGCAGAGGATGCCGGCGCCACACAGATCCGGTTCACGCTGGACAAGCATGAACTGACCATCGAACACGATGGCAAGCCCTTTACGGAAAACGACGTGGAAGCTATCACCGGTATCGGCATCACTGAAAAGAGAACCGACCTCAATCAGATCGGACAGTTTGGCATCGGATTCAAATCCGTTTTTGCAGTGACCGATGCACCCCGGATCCATTCCGATCCGTTTTCGTTTGAGATTCGCGACTTTATCATTCCCGAACCCATCGAACCCGAGGTGTCGGAACCGGGCACACGATTTCGTCTCCCCTTTGTTCATAACTTCCGATCGCCGTCCGATATCTATTCTCATGTGCACACCACCCTCACCGGTCTCGATCCTTCGGTGCTGCTTTTTTTAACTTCCCTTCAGCGCATCGACTGGAAAACACCCGACGGAAGCGGCTTTTTGCACAAAGAGAGTCATCTTCGATCCACACAAGCCGCTGTGCAGGAGATCACAACAGACACGTCAGAGGGGACCCATTCATTTCTGCGTCTCGACCGTGCCCTCCCCGACCGTGCGCCACTCAGGGTGGCGATGGCCTTATCCCTGGACGCTCAAAAACAACCCGTGGTCTATCCCCGTGCCCGACTCTGCGTCTTTTTTCCCACCGCCATCCGGACGGAAACGGGATTTCTCCTGCACGCGCCCTTTCGCACCACCCCAAATCGGGAGACGGTTCCCTTTGATCATCCCGACAACCAGCGACTACTGGATCAGGTGTCCACCCTGGTCGCCGACAGTCTGGGGACGTTAAAATCCCTGAATCTCCTCACCCCCCGGACGCTGTCGCTCTTTCCGCTAACCACACCCGATGAAGCAGACACAGCACTCTACTCGTCTATCTTCAGGGCTGTGCGCCGGTCTTTGAGCGCCTCACAGCCCCTGCTTCCGGCCGCAGGAGGAACATTCGCCACCGCCGGGGAGGGACGATTGCCGGCCACTCCGCAGATCCGAGACTGTTTCGATGACGCCTTCCTGCGCCATCACAGGCTGGGATCCTGGCTGGAGACCGGTCCTCCTCAACTGATAGAATACTATAAACACGTTCTGGGAATTCAACAGCTCGACCTGTCCCGTATCGGTCGCGCTGTGGACGACGCGTTTCTGCAACGCCAGACAGACGAATGGCTCAAAACCTGCTATCGGGCTCTGGTCCATGATCCATCCTGCTGGACAAAGCACCAGCTCAAACCGACCTGGCGGCGACTGGCCCTGCTTCGCCGCATCGACGGATCGATGACTCCGGCCACAGACCCGCAGGGCACCCCCCGGGTTTGGCTGCCTTCAGACACACACGCACCCGACGCTCCGGTCATCAAACCCGCTTTCCTCAAAGACGAAGCCTGTCGCCGTCTGTTCAAACGGATGAATCTCAAGGTCTGGGATCCGGTAGAACAAGCCATAAAGACCATCCTGCCGACCTATCGAAAACCGAAATCCTTCAATGCGGACCGATACCTGCGGGACATGCGAGCATTGGTCTCGGCCTGGTCCACCGCCACAGCAGAGCAACAGAAAAACCTCCTGGCCGCCCTGTCCAGACACCGTATTATCTATGCCCTCAACTTGAAGAAAACCCGAAAGGGATTTTTCAGGCCGGCCGAGACGTATTGGCCCACCGAATCCCTCTACCTCTACTTTGACGGCATCTCGGACGCCTATTTTGTCTGGCAGGGAATACTGGAGACACTACCAAACCACACGACTCTGTTCCTTCGTCTGGGCATCAGCCGCCTGCCACGTCGACTCGAAACCACCGCACAGCTCTCCCATGACGAAAAATACCGGCTTCGTGGCCAGCGACAGGCGATTCAGAGAGAGCTGTATGTCCGGGATTATGAATGGCATGGTCTCGAGCAGGCGCTCAAGGCCATCACACCGGAAAAATCGGCTCTGATCTGGAGCCTGCTGCTCTCACTCGTCGAGATCGATGCCCGGCCGCCCCGCCAGCATCTCTTTGAAGGTGAATATGCCTGGCTTGCCGGATCAAAACAGCTGAGCCGGTATACCGCCCGTTTTGTCAAACGGCTGCAGCAGACACGCTGGCTGTTCGATCACAACGGACAGCGTCACCAGCCGAGAGAGCTGACCCTGTCCCGGCTGTCAAACCGGTACAACACCGGGCATGAAGGGGTGGACAGCCTCGCCCGCTTGTTGGGGATGACCGCATCCAAAGACTCGCTGGATGCAAAATCTCTCCGCAAACTCGAACTGGTGCGCGATATTCCCGAAGCCGAATTGAGACGCTGGGCCGAAGCCTGGAAACGAAAACAATCCCCCTAGACGACATTCAACGTCAATACCCTCCTGCCTCCGGATAGCGTGTTCCACTCTCCCCGAGTTTTTCCTTGAAAAAGGACGACAGTTGTGGTATACTATTGGGTTCATGAATTCAACACAACGCTCGAACACCCGTTACCCATCACCCACGGGAGACGCCGGCATCTTTCGGCGCGAGTGGGTCCATTTAAACATCCCGCCGTTTAACACATTGAAATAGCGGAGACCGAATACCATGAAGCCTTTACGCCCGGTTCTGATCTCGTCCCTGCTGATCCTGATGATGGTGTGTTCCACGCTCTCCAAAGACTCGCCGTTTTTCTTTCCACCCGAACGCGTGCAAACCGCTCGTGACAATATTGCCCGTCACGAATGGGCTGCAACGCTGTTCGACTCGTTGAAAACCGTAGCAGAGCGAGTGGTAGGTATCGCCGACAACGAACTGACCCACTGGATACCCGAATACACTCCCACACGCGTGGTAAACTGCCCGCAGTGCGGGACCTATTGGGCTGAATATATCTGGCAATGGGACTGGCGCCATCCCGATCGGCTCCAATGCCGTGTCTGTTCGCTGCAGGTGACACCCCGATCTCATGCGGATAACGATTCTATACAGGTCCGGGACCCACAGGGCAAACCCCACTGGCTGCCGGTGCACCGGACAGCCGATGGCCAAATCTATCAATTCCGGGAACGAGCGGCCTATCAGAAACTCTCTATGTTGGGTAACTGGCTGGAGGCCACAGCAGCGGTGACGGTGCTCACCGGAGAAAAGCGGTATGCCCGCGCCCTTCAGGCCATCCTCTATCGCTTGGCCACCGTCTATCCGGGGTATGCCCTGCACGACTGGTACCGCTATGGCACCCGTCCCTGGAACCGGGCCGGCAAGATATCGGGCTGGAATTATCAGGATGCCACTTTGCTGGTCTCCTGCGGCAAGGCCTATGATGCCATCCGAAACGAGACCTCCTGGACACCGTCCGCCCGGCAACACGTGCTGGAAGGCCTGTTTCGTTCCGCTGCAGATCTTTTAACGGCAATCGCTCCCGAAGACCAAATCATCAACGACGCACCCTTTCGCTACGCCGGTGTGGCCACCTGCGGACGCATACTGCAGGATCCCGAGGTCATGAGATGGGTGCTCAACCCCGAAACCGGGGTCGTGCCGTTTTTGCTCCGCTACTGGCACGAGGATGGTTCCTGGTGTGAACGGGCACCCTCTTACCATCTCATGGCGTTGCGACAATTTCATCAGGCCGTTGAAGCCGTTGAAGGCTATTCCGATCCCGAAGGGTATGACCAGGCCAACCGTATCGATGATTTTTATCTGCAGGACTATAACCGATTGCAGCTCGCCTATGAAAGCCTGTTCGATATCACCTATCCCGACGGATCCCTGCCCCCCATCAACGACAGTCATGTAAACGCTCGGCCCCGAGCCCTGCTGGCAGAAGCCGCCTATGCCTGGTACCGCTCTCCCAAAGCGCTGGTCTTTCTGGCCAAAGCACTGGGCGACTCTACTCTGAACACAGGCGACCTGTTCAGTTTGTTTCATCGACCGGTGAACGCCGCCGAGCACCTGACCACACTGGACCCCTCATCCGTTGTCCGACGCCACAGTATCAATCCACAAGATCTGGGCCTGGCCATTATCCGCAGCGCACAGCAAGAACCGGAAACCATGTTCACCGTCCAATACGGCGGGATCCACGGCGGTCACGATCATCAGGATAAACTTGATCTCACCCTCTTTTCGCGCGGACATGAAATGCTCTCCGACCTGGGCTATGTCTATTCGAATTTCCCCATCATCAACACCTGGATGCGACGCAGTCTGGCGCACAATACACTGACTGTCGATCGCATCAACCAGAGCACCATCGGCTGTGCTTGCAACCTATTCTACACCGGACCCGGCTTCCAGGCCGTGGAAACCGACGGCAAGTTCATGTATTATATGACCACCAATCCCTTTGTACGTCAGATGATCTATGTGGAGCGGGACAGTGGCGATTATATCGTCGATATCATTCGGGTAAACGGCGGAGCGGTACATGACTGGTCCGCTCACGCCGAATCGAAAGTGCTGCGGTTGAATACAGAGGGATGGACCGGGGTGGACACCCTGCTGGGTCAGGACTATGCATACAGGCATCTGACAGAGGTGAAAGCGTCTCCGGAGCTGCGCCGGATTCAGGCGGAATGGTCCTGGAACAACCCCAAAGCCCATCTCCGGCTGCATTTGACCACCGACCGCCCGGTTACCCTGTTCCGGACCACCGCACCCGCTCCACGGGAAAAAGGACAAAACAACCGGACATTGCCCTATCTCATCGTCCGGCACCAGGGAACCGAACCCGTCACGTTTATAGCGGTTTGGGAACCCTATGGTACACAGGCGTCCCTGCGCTCCTGTACCGTGCTGCACACCGACGACTCCCTGGACACCTGGCCCTCGGTCGTTGAAATCGAATGGCAGGACGGACATACCGATTTCGTCTGTACCGCTCTAAAGGATTCTCCATCCGGCCAGATCGAAAAACTGAATCAACCCTGGAACGGCCGTATCGGCGTCATCCGCCTCCAAAAGGATACCATTGTCTCCGAACACTGGACCCGGGCATTCTAATAAACCATATCCGGACATTACAAGATAGCAGTCAATTTGATCCAGAACAATGAACACCTCAATTCCAGGACAGCTGACTCGCGGCGCAAGTGAAAGGAAATCCGATCATGCTAAACGTCTTTAATGTGGTCGATGGTTTTATTCTGGTATTCTACAGCCTCCTGACCATCGGAATCGGCATCTATTTCAGCAAATTCATGAAAGGCTCGAGAGAATATTTTACCGGTGGCAATATGATCCCCTGGTGGGTGGGCGGCATCTCGTTGTATATGAGTATGTTTTCCGCCTGGACGTTTACCGGTGCCTCGGGATTTGTCTACCATACCGGTCTGTTCGGTTTTATCTATTTCTTTACGTGGTCACTTGCCTTTTTCCTCGGCCACCGGATCACCGCCAGCCGCTGGCGCCGCTCCCGCGTCCTCTCTCCCGTGGAATACACCCGCACCCGATACAATGTCGGTACCCAGCAACTGGTGGGCTATGTGATGGTGGTCAACGGTCTGCTGGTCCGGGGC